>NZ_CAJMXC010000020.1:0-27355 GCF_905219715.1 Olsenella sp. CU969 | reverse complement strand
GGGCGCACCGTGGGGTCGTCCTCGTACTCCATGTGGTCGACGGCCTGGTCGTCGGGGTCGAGCCTGCCGCTCTTGTCGGCGATGGCGTCCGCGGCGTCCCAGACATCCTCGTTGGTGGGCGCGGTGACGTTCTCGTTTGCCTTGTAGTCCATGGGTAGGGCCTCCTTGGGTCGGTCGTTGGGGGCTTGGTACCCACTATCGGGAGGCAGGGCACCGCCCGGGACCGGATTCACAGGAGAAACGGGCGTCGCCGGGCCGCCGACCACAGGCACCGGGTCGGAGGGGTCGCCCCAAGCCGGGACATCGAACTGCCGCATCCAGATGGCGGCGGCGGTGACCGCGAGCATGGCGAACACGATCTCGACGGCGACGGTCACGTAGGTGGCCAGCACGACGAGGGGCAGCCACGCCGAGAGGAGCGGGCCGACGGTCTGGAGGAGCCAGTACAGGGCGTAGGCGTCGCCGTCACCCCAGGTGGCCAAGGCCGCGACCTGGGCGATCGCGGGGAACGCGGCGGCAAAGAGACAGAGTCCCACGGCAATGCCGATGACCACCTCGACGACGGTGCCGAGGAGATCGATGCCCAGGACCCGGACGAGGCCCGAGAAGTCGTGGCTCACCATGGTCCACACCTTGGAAAAGCCGTAGCCCGGCCCGATCCTGCCGTAGATGACGGCGCGCAGGGCCGCCACCATGATGAACACGCCGCAGACCCACTGGCCCACGAAGAGGACGAGGTTCATGAAGGAGGAGACTCCGGAACCCATGGGCGAGAACGCGGCCNTGAGCACATACACNACGGCGNNCAGCAGCGCGCCCNAGCCGAGGTNGACCACGAAGGCCGTCCAGCCTGCCTTGAAGCAGCCGCCCACGTCCACCCGGGTCTGCTTGGGGGCGGCGTCCACGCCCCAGGCCGTGAGACGGGCCCAGGCGAAGATGTAGCCCATCATGACGATGGGGCCCGCGATGGGCACGAACATGCAGAGGGCGAGGACNAGGACGGGCTTCCACCAGCCCTTGTCCTGGGTGAGCATCGCCCAGGCGCGGGACAGGTAGTGGCCGTTGCCGAACGCGGTGTCAGCCATGGAGACCCCTTCATCGAGAGCTGCGCGGTTGAAACGAGGGTACCCCAAACCGGGCCGTCCTCAGGCGCCCTTCCCGTCGGTCCCGTCGCCGGAAGGGTCGCCCTCGCCGCCGCGACAGTGCTCCAGGCGGTCCATGGTCTCCGGCGTGCCGAAGATGGCCTCGGCCGATCCGGTGGCCTGACCGGCGTCGGCCAGGCGCTCCTCGGCGGCGAGCTCCTCCTTGATCTCTGCCTTGAGCTCGTCTTTCAGCTGGGCGCGCTCCTGCTCCTCCACCCGCTTGTGGCGGNCCTGCTCGGCCACGGTGAGCGGCCGTGTGGGCTCCTGGGANCCCCGCACGCCGTGGCCGTAGNGGCTGGCGCGGTAGGGGATATGGTAGCTCACGTCGNCGGGCTGCCGCGCCTTGAGGCGCCGGGTGTAGTCGATGACCCGCGGCGTGAGGTCCACCTGGGAGGGCGTCTGGATGTTGTAGCGGAGGCTCGCCCAGCGCAGGAGGCAGCACACGGCCACGCAGGCCACCACGGCCACGCCCTTGACGAGCCCCATGTAGACCAGGCCGTAGTACGCGGCACCCGAAAGCAGGGCGCAGCAGGCGTAGAGGTTGCCCGGGCGGAAGATCTGCGGGACGTCGCCCAGGAAGATGTCGCGGAGCATGCCGCCGCCCACGCCCGTGAGCACGCCCATGAGCAGGCAGGCCACAAAGGTGAGGCCGGCCACCACAGCCTTGTCGGTGCCCGTGGCGGTGTAGATGCCCACCGAGAGGATGTCCACGACGGCGGTGATGCGGTCGATGCGGCGGAAGAGGCCAGAGAAGAAGAAGGCCACCATACCGGCCACGGCGGCCACGGGGATGGCCCAGGGGGAGTCGAGCATGAAGACGGTGCCGCGCTGCATGATCATGTCGCGGATGAGGCCGCCGCCGAGGCCGCAGAGCATGCCGAGGCCTGCGGCGCCGAAGAGGTCGNNCTTGCGCTCGGTGGCGGTGAGCCCGCCGAAGGCCGCGCCCACCACCACGGCGGCCATGTCGATCCACTGGGGCATGGCGANCACCGAGAACTGGGGGTTCAACGACGTGAAGAACGACTCCATGGACGGCTCCCCGGCTCGAGGTGTGGACTCACGATTTTGCTGTGGCACATGCGCGCGTTGTGTTATTCTAGCCGTTGCAATCGCATCTGGAGAGTTGTCCGAGCGGCTGAAGGAGCACGATTGGAAATCGTGTAGGCGGTAACCCCGTCTCCCGGGTTCAAATCCCGGACTCTCCGCCAGATTCCTAACGCNGCGTCCCACGGGGCGCCGCGCACCCTATATACGGAGGGGTGGCAGAGTGGTTGATTGCGGCNGTCTCGANAACCGTTTACGTGCTCCGCACGTACGAGGGTTCGAATCCCTCCTCCTCCGCCATTGAAAGCCGGAAGGCCCGGGGCACCCCGGGCCTTCTCCTTTTTCGGCTGCCTGTCACGTCTGTCGGGCCCGTTTGCCGTCGCCCCGCGGCGCCGCCAGCGGGAGGCCATGCCAAAGGCCTCTTTGGCATGGCCGGAGACCCCCCGACCGGGGCCGCCCATGGGCCGGGACCCCGGACAGGGCCGTCACCCGCGGTGGGCGAGGGCGTCACGCACCCAGAGAACGGCGACCACTGCCCAAGGGAGCCACGTCTCACCCNATGTNACCAAGAGGCCGCNGGGTGGGAACGAGTAGTACATCCCCTGGTACGGGATGACCCACTCCCACCGGAGCCAGAAGCACACCGCCCAGAGGAGCGTCAGGTACGTGGCGGGGTTCTTGATGAATAACCGGACAAACATGTTTACATCGACCTACGGACTTCCATNTCTCTCCTTTCGTTTATTAGAACCACGTCATTAAAATGGCAGCACAATTGCATCGAAAGATATGATGGTCCCCTAATTCTATAAACGGTCGATAAACTCCCTTGAACGGTATCTGTCGTACTTTTCGAGAAATGATTCACCACCATGGCCCACCGCACACCCGAAGGATCGCCCGCCCCCATGGGCCGCTTCACCGCGGCCGTGCGCTCGTGGTTCCTCGCCGAGTTCGAGACCCCCACACCGGTGCAGGCCGAGGCCTGGGACGCCATCCAGGACGGCGAGAACGTGCTGGCCATCGCCCCCACAGGCTCCGGCAAGACGCTGGCGGCGTTCCTCGCCGCCATAGACCGCCTGGTGGCCGACCCTCCCTCACCCGCGGAGCCCGGCGTGCGGATCCTCTACGTCTCACCCATGAAGGCGCTGGCGGCCGATGTGGAGAGGAACCTGCGCCGGCCCCTCTCCGCCATCGCCGACGAGGCCGCGGCGGCGGGCCTCGACATCGCCGCCCCCACCACGGCCATGCGCACCGGCGACACCACCCCGGCCGAGCGCCGGCGCATCGCGAGCAGGCCGCCCCAGATCCTCATCACCACGCCGGAGTCGCTCTACCTCATGCTCACCTCCAAGGNGNCCCGGGTGCTGGAACGCGTGGANACCGTGATCGTGGACGAGGTCCACTCCCTCGCCGACTCCAAGCGCGGCGCCCACCTGGCCCTCTCCCTGGAGCGGCTCGACTGCCTGCTGGAGCGCCCCGCCCAGCGCGTGGGCCTCTCGGCCACGGTGCGGCCGCCCGGTCGCGTGGCGCGCTTNCTGGGCGGCAGCCGCCCCGTACGGGTGGTGGGCGCCGGCGCNGCGCCCGACATGGACCTCTCCGTGCGCGTGCCCGTGCCCGACATGGTGCGGGTGGCCGCCCTCTCCACCCGGGCGGCCGAGCGGGGCTCCGCGGTGCCGCCGGCCGATGCCTGGAAGACCGACCGCACCATGGCGGCGGCCATGGCTGCCGGGAAGAACAGCAACATCAAGGCCTCCAAGCCTTTGCCCCGAGAGAGCCGCGTCGGCTCGCGCTCGGTGTGGCCGCACCTGGAGGCGAGAATCCTCGACCTGGTGGAGGCGCACTCCTCCACCATCGTCTTCGTCAACAGCCGCGGCCTCTGCGAGCGCCTGTGCGCCCGGCTGAACGAGCTCCACGCCCAGCGCCACGGCCTGGCCCCCGCCGCCCCCTCGGGTCCCGAGAGGGCGTTCCACTCGGCCATGGGCTCGACCGAGACCCACACGCAGCCGCTGCCCGAGGACTTCGCCCCCGTGGCCGAGGCCCACCACGGCTCGGTGTCCAAGGAGCGCCGCGCCGAGGTGGAGGCTCGGCTCAAGTCGGGCGGGCTCCGCTGCGTGGTGGCCACGTCCAGCCTCGAGCTGGGCATAGACATGGGCTCCGTGGACCTCGTGGTGCAGGTGGCGCCGCCCCTCTCGGTGGCCGGCGGCCTGCAGCGCGTGGGCCGCGCCAATCACTCCGTGGGCGGCCGGTCCCGGGCCGTCATGTTCCCGCGCACCCGCCTGGAGCTCGTGGACTGCGCCGTGGCGGCCGAGGCCATGGGGGCCGGGGCCATCGAGGAGACGCGCTTGGTGGGGAACCCCCTCGACGTCCTGGCCCAGCAGACCGTGGCCGCCGTGGCCGAGCGCCCCTGGAAGGCCGACGAGTGGTTCTCCCGCGTGACCATGGCCGAGAACTACCGCGACCTGCCCCGGGCGGCGTTCGACGCGGTGCTCGCCATGCTGGCCGGGGACTTTGGCGCCGAGGGGCTCGGGGCCTTCTCGCCGCGCCTGGCCTGGGACCGCGAGACCGGCGAGCTCACGGCGCTGCCCAACAGCCGCAACCTGGCCGTGTCGGGCGCAGGCACCATCCCCGACCGCGGCCTCTACCCGGTGTTCGTGGAGGGTGAGCGNACAGGCAGGGAGCGGCGGCGCGTGGGCGAGCTCGACGAGGAGATGGTCCACGAGAGCCGTGTGGGAGACGTCATCACCCTGGGCACGAGCACCTGGCGCATCAAGCGCATCCACGACGACCGCGTGCTCGTGGAGCGCACCGGGGCCCGGGCGTCGCGCCTGCCCTTCTGGCACGGCGAGGGCGCGGGCCGGCCCTTCGAGGACGGCCTGGCCAAGGGCGAGTTCCTCGACGCCGCAGCGGCCGGCACCCACCGGAACCGCCCCGACGGGGCGCTCGCCGTGCGCCTGGCCGCGGCGGGCCTCACGGACGANGCCACCGACAACCTCTGCGCCCTCCTGTCGCAGCAGCGAGCCTCCACCGGGGCCGTGCCGGGGGCGTCGCACCTGGTCATGGAGTACGTGGACGACGACGGGGGCGACCTCCGCCTCATCCTCCACTCGCCCTTCGGCCGGTCCGTGCACGCTCCTTGGGCCCTGGCCGTGGCCGACCGCGTGCGNCNGCGCTACGGGTTCGACCCGGAGGTCATGGCCGCGGACGACGGCATCGTCCTGCGCATGCAGCCCGCAGACGAGCTACCGGGGCNGGAGCTCTTCATGTTNGACGGCGACGTCCTCGCCCAGACCGTGCGCTCCTGCGTGGCCGACACCGCGCTCTTCTCCGCACGGTTCNGCGAGTGCGNCGCCCGCGCCCTCCTCATGCGCCCCGCGGGCTTTGGCAAGCGGGCGCCCCTCTGGCTCCAGCGTGTGCAAGGGGGCCAGCTCCTCGAGGCGGCCCGGCGCACCGAGGGCTTCCCCATCCTCCTGGAGGCCATGCGCGAGTGCCTGCGCGACGTCTACGACCTGCCGGCCCTGGAGGAGGTGCAGCGGCGCCTGCGCAGCCGGCGCACGTCCGTGACCGTGGCCCATACGGCCACGCCGTCGCCCTTTGCCGCCAACCTGCTCTTTGGCTACGTCATGGAACACCTCTACGACGACGACCGCCCCCACGCCGAGAAGGCCGCCGACCTGCTCTCCGTGGACCCGTCGCTCCTGGCCGAGCTCGTCGGCGGCGACGACCTGGCCTCCCTCGTGCCGTCCGAGGTGGCCGCCGAGGTGGAGGNCGAGCTCCAGTGGCTCGCACCCGGCACCCAGGCCGCCTCCGAGGACGACGTCGAGCGCATGCTGCGCCGCCTGGGCCCGCTGTCGGACGGCGAGGTGGCNGAACGCTGCGACGAGCCGTCCCGCGCCGTGAGGTGGCTCACGGCCCTCGCCGACCGCCGGCGCGTGTTCCGCGCCGTGGTGGCCGGCGAGGTGCGCTGGGTAGCCGCGCCCGACGCCGCCGTGCTGGCCGACGCCCTCGGGGTGGCCGTGCCCGCCTGGGCCGCGGCGGAGCGGGAGGTGTTCGCGGGTTTTTCCGGTGCCGAGGCCTCCGTCGTCGAGAGGCACCCGCTGGACGGCCTCATGGCGCGCTTCGCCGCCTGCCACGGCCCCTTCTCGGCGGGCGAGGTCGCCCGCTCCCTGGGGTGCGGGCCGGCCGTGGCTGCGGAGTCCGTGGCGCGGCTCACTCACGACGGCACATTGCTGGAGGCGCCCTTTGGCCACGATGACGACGGTGGCCCCCGCACCGCCGTGGAGGCCTNGGTCTTCCGGCGCATGCGCGCCCGGGCCCGGGAGCGGGCCGTGGGCGCGACGGCCCCCGTGGACGGCGCCACCTACACGGCCTCGCTCCTCAGTCGCCAGCAGGTGCCCCGCGCGGGCGAGGAGGCCAGCGACCCCGTGGACCTGCTCGCCGACGCCGTCGCGCTCTTTGAGGGCGTCTTCCTGCCGCCGGAGGTGTGGGAGGGCACCGTCTTCCCGGACCGCGTGCCCGGCTACCGGCCCGCCATGCTCGACGAGCTCCTGGCCTCGGGCGACGTGGTGGGGCAGGGCAGGCTGGCGCCTGCGTCCAAGGACGGCGGGCAGCGCCGGCTGGCGGCGTTCTGGCCCACCGACTCCCCCTTCGCCCCGCTGCCGGCCCCCGGCGCCGGTACCGCACCGGCGCGCCCGGAGGCGGCGGATGACGGGGGCGAGGGTCCCAGGGCGCGGGTGTGGGACATGCTGGCCCGGGAGGGCGCCGCGCCCTTCGCCGTGGTGGACGCGCGCTGCGGCGAGGCCGCGGGAGGTGCGGCGGCCGTGGCGGAGACGCTCGAGGCCCTGCTCTGGGACGGCGTCTGCCTCGTCGACTCGTTCGACGCCGCGCGGTCCAAGGCGCGCGGCCAGGTCCCGGCCCCGAGACGCCGGTCGCACAGCCGCTACCGGGGGCACGCCGCCCGGCGCGCGGCCCGGGCCCTCTCCGAGGTCCCGGCCGTGTCCCCCGCCGCGGCGACATCGGGGCGCTGGTCCCTCGNCTGCCCGAGCGACGCCTCCGACACCGAGCGGGCNTGCGCCCTCGCGGAGTCGTTGCTCGACCGCTACGGCGTGGCCTGCCCCGCCACGGCCGAGGCGGCGGGGNTCCCCGGCGGCCTCTCCCAGGTCTACCCCGTGCTCAAGGCCATGGAGGAGGCCGGGTCGCTGCTGCGCGGCGCCTTCGTGGAGGGGCTCGGCCCCCTGCAGTTCGCCGCCGTCGACACCGTGGAGGCGCTCCGCGAGGCACGCGACTGCGCAGGGGACGGCGAGGGTCCCGCGGCCGCCCGCGACCTGCGCGTGCTCTGCTCGGCCGACCCGGGGCAGCCCCTGGGAGCGGTCCTCCCCTGGCCCGACGGCACCGAGCTCCCCAAGCGCTCCGCGGACTCCTGGACGGTCTTCCTCGGTGGGATGCCCGTGCTTTGGGCGGCGCCCCGCCTCAAGACCGTGGCGCTCTTTGGCTGCGAGGACGCCTGGGGCGGCGCCGTGGCCGCCGTGCTCGACGCCATGGAGGACCGGGCGCGGGCCCAGGGCCGGTCCTGGGCCCTGGAGCGGATCGAGGTGCGGTCCGTGAACGGCAGGGCCGTCCGCGAGGGCCCCCTGGCACCGGTGCTCGCGGGGCTTGGGTTCGTCCCCACCCCCGACGGCATGCGGTTCTACCCGAAGCCGTACTGACGGGCGCCCCGCGGCGCCCGGGCCCGGGCCTGGCCGACGTTCTACGTGAAACGCAAAACGCCCGGGTCTGGGATCCCAGACCCGGGCGCTCGCGGCCGACGGGGGCGAACGGCTACTTGGAAACCTTGCCCCTGCGCACGTTGTCCTTCTTGCGCTCGATGGCGTTGAGGATGCGCTTGCGCATGCGGATGTTCTTGGGCGTCACCTCGACGAGCTCGTCGTCCATGATGTACTCGAGGGCCTCCTCGAGGGTGAAGGTCTTGGGCGGCGTGAGCTGCACGGCGATGTCGGCGGTGGAGCTGCGCTGGTTGCCCAGGCTCTTGGTGCGGGCGATGTTGACCACCATGTCGCCGGGCTTGGAGCGCTCGCCGACGAGCATGCCCTCATAGCACTCCTCGCCGGGGNCCACGAACATGGTGCCGCGCTCCTGCAGGGTGCCCAGGGCGTAGCCCACGGACTTCTCGGTGCTCATGGAGATCATGGCGCCGTTGTTGCGCACGCCCAGCTCGCCGGCGTAGGGTCCGTACTCGGAGAACGTGTGGTAGAACACGCCCTCGCCGTGGGTGGCGTTGAGGATGCGGTTCTTGAGTCCCATGATGCCGCGTGTGGGGATCTTGAACTCCAGGTGCGTGTGGGTCTCGCCGGCCTGCATGCTCGACATGGTACCGCCGGACTCGCCGAAGGCCTCGATGACCTTGCCGGAGAACTCGTTGGGGCACTCCACCACGGCCAGCTCCACGGGTTCCAGCCGGTGGCCGTGCTCATCCTCCTTGAAGAGCACGCGGGGGCGGCCCACCTGGAACTCGAAGCCCTCGCGGCGCATGGCCTCCATGAGGACGGAGAGGTGCAGGATGCCGCGGCCGGCCACCTCGACACCGGTCTTGTCGCCCAGCTCCTCGATGCGCATGGTCACGTTGTTCTCGGCCTCGCGCATGAGGCGCTCCTTGAGCTGGCGGGCGCCCACGATGTCGCCGTCGCGGCCCACGAGGGGGCTCGTGGAGGCCTCGAAGACCACGGAGAGGGTGGGCGGGTCGATCTCGATGGGCTCCAGCTCCACGGGGCTCTCGGGGTCGGTGTAGACGTCGCCGATGTCGGTGCGGTCGATGCCCACCACGGCGCCGATGTCGCCGGCGCGGATCTCGTCGCACTCGGTGCGGCCGAGGTAGTCGAAGGTGAAGAGCTGCTTGGCCTGGGCCATGGCGCGGCTGCCGTCGTTCTTGACCACGAGGATCTGCTCGCCGGCGTGGATGGTGCCGGAGTAGACGCGGCCGATGCCGATGCGCCCCACGTAGCTGGAGTGGTCGATGGTGACGCACTGCATGGCCAGAGGGCCGTCGGGGTCGCAGTCGGGGGCGGGCAGGCAGTCCACGACCATGTCCAACAGGGGGTACATGTCGTCGTTGCCGTCGTCCGGGGAGAGGCGGGCGAAGCCGTTGACGGCGCTCGCGTAGACCACGTGCTCCATGGCGAACTCGAGCTGCCCGTCGGTGGCGCCGAGGTCCATCATGAGGTCGAGGGAGTCGTTGACCACGGCCTCAGGGCGGGCGCCCGGGCGNTCGATCTTGTTGACCACGATCATGATGGCGAGGCCGGCGTCGATGGCGTGGCGCAGCACGAAGCGCGTCTGGGGCATGGGGCCCTCGAAGGCGTCCACGAGGAGCAGGGCGGAGTCGGCCATACGGAGCACGCGCTCCACCTCGCCGCCGAAGTCGGCGTGGCCCGGGGTGTCGATGACGTTGATCTTGACGCCCTTGTACTCGATGGAGATGTTCTTGGCCAGGATGGTGATGCCGCGCTCGCGCTCCTGGTCGTTGGAGTCGAGGACACGGTCCTCCACCTGCTGGTTTGCCCTGAAGGCGTCGGTGGCCCGCAGCAGCTTGTCGACGAGGGTGGTCTTGCCATNGTCGACGTGGGCGATGATGGCGACGTTTCTCAGGTTCTCTTGCAGCATGGAGCTCTCTTTCTTATAACAGCGGTTCTGTCTCCCCCGCCGGGGCCGGGTCGCTCCAGCGGAGGGCGCTGCCCGAACCCACCCCGTCGAGCAGGAGGAAGGCCGAGTAGTCGACGTCGTTGCCCTTTTCCCCAAACTCCGTGACGAGCGCGTCGGAGAAGCCCGACCCCGTGTCGACGGCGCCGGCGTAGGCGATGGCGTAGCACACGGGCNTGGAGAAGCCGGGCTCCTTGAGGGTGCCACCCGCGAGGCGGCGCACCCAGTCGTGGGCGGCCTCGAGGCACATGTCGGCCCCGTCGTCGTCGAAGGCGCAGGTCACACGCATGGAGTTCCCGTCCAGCGCGGTGGCCACGACGCCGAGGTCGGCGCTCTCGGCCAACCGGTCGAGGCATTCGCCGATGAGGTTGCACGACAGCTCGTCGAGCTCGGGGCTGATCATGGGGACCTCCTCTGCGGCATGGCGGTGGCGACTGTACAACGCTACACCCAAAGGGCCGCCTTCATGGAGTCACCACTCCGAGAGCCGAGGGCGCGCCCCTGTCGGCGCCTGCCATCAGACAAGAAACAGGCAACGTGACAGATGGGCCAGGCACCTCTGTCACGTGTCGCGCCATGGGAACGGGGGCCTGCATCGGTGGATGCGGACCCCCGTCCCAGTTGCTTCCGATTGTGCNCGGGGCATGGGACCCCGCGTCAGAGGACCTTGCCCAGGNACTCCTTCAGACGCTCGCTCGGCGGGTTCTCCGAGAAGAGCTCCTCCGGGGAGCCCTGGGCCTCGATGAGGCCGCCTTCGGTGAAGATCACGCGGTCGCTCACCTCGCGGGCGAAGCCCNTCTCGTGGGTGACCACGATCATGGTGTCGCCNTCGGCAGCCAGGCGGCGCATGATGTCGAGGACGTCCTTGACCATCTCGGGGTCCAAGGCGCTCGTGGCCTCGTCGAACAGCAGCACGTCGGGCTTCATGGCCAGGGCCCGGGCGATGGCCACACGCTGCTTCTGACCGCCGGAAAGCGACCGGGGCATGGCGTCGGCCTTCTCCGCAAGACCCACGATGTCCAGGAGCTTGCGCGCCGTGGCCTCGGCGTCCTCCTTGGAGACCCCGAGGTTGTGCATGGGGGCGAAGGTGACGTTCTCGAGCACGCTCATGTGCGGGAACAGGTTGAAGTTCTGAAACACCATGCCGATGCGGCAGCGCACGGCGTCGATGTCCACGGAGGGGTCGGTGAGGTCGATGCCCTCGAAGCTCACCGTGCCGCTTGTGGGCTCCTCCAGGCGGTTGAGGCAGCGCAGCAGCGTGGACTTGCCGCCACCGGACGGGCCGATGATGGTGATNACCTCGCCACGCTTGACGTCGAGGTCGATGCCCTTGAGCACCTCGTTCTTGCCGAACGACTTGTGCAGGTCGCGCACGCTGATGATGACGTCGTCAGCAGATTGGACGTCGGTGGGGGCGGTCTTATCGCTCATTATTCGGAAAACCTCCTCGTGGCCCAGTTGGCAAGCATGGTGAGCAGCGAGATCGTGACCAGGTAGAACAGGGCCACGATGAAGAGCACCTCACTGNCGCGCAGGTTGGCCGCGTAGATCTGCTGGGCCTGGTAGAGCAGCTCACCAAAGCCGATGGCCAGAAGGATCGAGGAGTCCTTGACCATGATGATGAGCTGGTTGATGAGGGNAGGCGTGGCGATCTTNGCCGCCTGGGGCAAAACGATGGAGCGCAGGGTAAGGCCCGCAGAGCAACCCAGNCTTCGGGCGGCCTCGGTCTGGCCGGTGTCGACGGACTGAATGGCGCCGCGCACGATCTCGGTGATATAGGCGCCGGCGTTGAGGGCCAGGGCCAGGGCGCCCACGGCAAAGACCGACAACTTGACGCCCACGACCTGAGGCAGCGCGAAGTAGAAGAAGAAGGCCCAGATGAGCAGCGGCGTGCCGCGGAAGAGCCACCCGTNGANCGAGGCGAGCCCGCGAAGGATGCGGTTATGGGCGATCTTGAACAGGCCGAAGATGATGCCCAGGACCAAAGCGCCGGCAAAGGCCACCACGGTCACCAGCAGCGTGTTCTTGACGCCGGTGAGAAGCGCGGGCGCGCTCTGCTGGAGAAGGCCCACAAAGCTCGGCTGCTCGGCCTTGACGGCGTTGTTGCCCAGGTACTTCTCCATGATCTGGTCGTAGGTACCGTTGGCCTTGAGCTTGGCGAGGCCCTCGTTGAACGCCTGGAGAAGGTCTTGGTTCTTGCCCTTGGCCACCACGGCTCCATAGGAGTTGCCGGCCTCCTTCTCGGTGACCGCCTTCATGCCGTTGCCCTGCTCGATACCATAGGCCACGATGGGGTAGTCGTCGAACATGGCGTCGGCCTGACCGGCCTGAAGCATCTGCACCATGGTGGAGGTCTGGTCAACGGAGATGGTCTTGAAGCCGTACTTCTCGGCGATGGACTTGGCAAAGGCCTCGCCCTCGGTGCCGGTCTTCACCGCGACGGTCTTGCCCGCGAGGTCCCCGTACCCGGAGATGTCGCTGGACTCGGGCACCGCCATGAGCACGCCGGAGTCGAAATAGGGGTCTGAGAAGTCGTAGGTCTGCTTGCGCTCGTCGGTGATGGAGGCACCGGCGATGGTCATGTCGGAGTTTCCCGACTGGGTGGCCACCATGGCGGCGTTGAAGCCCAACGACTCGATCTTGACGTCGAAGCCCTCCTCCTTTGCGATGGCCCGGATGAGGTCCATGTCGATGCCCACGAGCTCGCCGTTACTGTCGCGATACTCGAACGGCGCAAAGGTGGTGTCGGTGGTAACGGTGAAGGTCTTGCCCTTCACCGAGTCAGCGTCGGCCAAGGTCGGCGCTGGAAAGGCGAGAAGCACGGCAAGGCAGAGGGCCCCGAGCACAGGCAGTATGCCGCACAGGCGGCGTTTATTCTCGTTCATCCACACACTCCAAGGACTGGCGATAAACTGTAAGCTTATATTATAAACAAGGGGAACAGGGCTACACAGAATCCTGCGTCCTGTTCACAGGGATGTAAGACGCACCCCTTGTCCCAGTCAACGTATCCTCTTCCAGTNATCCTAACAGCCCTTGGCCAAAGACCGTCACCCCAAAGAGACCGTGACGTCGCAGGCGCGGGCCACCGCGGGGTCATGGGTGACCACCAGCACGGCCCTTCCGTCGTCGGCCATGGAGCGAAGCAGGGAGACCACGCCGTCTCTGTTCGCCGCGTCAAGAGAGCCGGTGGGCTCGTCTGCCAACAGGATCTTGCCCGGTTTGAGCATGACGCGCGCCAAGGCGACCCTCTGCTGTTCGCCGCCGGACAAGGCGCATACCTTGGTGGTCGCCACCCGCTCCAACCTCACCGCTTCCAGTGCGCTTTGAATGGCCCTTTGCTTCTCGGCCTTGACCTTTTTCACATAGCGGAGGGCCATCATGAGGTTTTTCTCGACGGTCTCCGTCTCCACGAGGGCAAACGATTGGAACAAATAGTTGATATTGTCGCGGACAAACTGCGTGGCACGNCGCGTCCTCGGGCGCGGGGCCGACTGCCCCATCAACTGGACCGACCCCTCGTCGGCGCTCTCAAGCAGCCCCACGATATCGAGCAGTGTGGACTTCCCGCAGCCCGAAGGACCGCACACCGCAACCATGGACCCGCATCCAACCTGCAGGTTGACGCCCTTGAGCACATGGTGGTCTCCAAACGACTTGGTCACGCCCGCAAGCGAAACGGCGGGCGTGTGTGCCTGATGCTTCATCAGACCTCCTTTATCAGGGCCTCTGAGCGGACCCGCTCCAACGTCCCAAGGGCCAGAAAAAAGACGGCGCAGTCCACTGCTAGAGCTACCGCGAGGCAGACGGATGCGACGGGTCCCACGCCAAACAACAGGGACACCAGCAGCGACGNGGCAACCACGGCCGCCACCGCGACCACCGTCGTTCCGTAGNNAGCAAGCCACCCCCATCCCAACAGGCGCTCAACGCAGTAGCGCCGTCCCGATCCCAAAACCAAGAGACGGGCAATCAATACGCTGGCAAACCCGTCGAGCACGAGCACTGCCGCAAGAAGCGCGAGCGTCGACCCGACTGCGGCGCCCATGGCCGAAAGCAGCTCCCCATAGGCATGGGCCAACGTGTCGATGCGGATGTGGTTTTCGGAAAACCCGTTTTGGGCCAGCCACGCCTCAAGCTCGTCGGCTCGCTCACGGGTAATGGGCATGAGAATTGAGGCATCGGGCCCCATCACGGCGACCGCGCTCTTATCTACGATGGTCGCGTTTGCATCGGTGACGATATTGAACACGGGGTCATGGACCATGTTGGCCTGGTCTGGCTGCACCCTTTTGTTGTAGGAGAAGAAGTCGCGGCCGCCTTGGTAGGTCACTACCTCGATGGAGCCATTCCACTGCTCCTTCTCGCTCTGATACNCGGAGTCGAACAGCCACTTAAAATAATCGACAACATGCCTGCGCTCCTCTTTGCCCATGGTCGACGGCACCGCCACCACGCGGCCGTGCTCCCCCTCCGAAACCGTAAGGCTGCTTCCGTCTTCGGAGAGCACGTTCTCCCGCTTGAGATAGTTCGAGTTGACGTTCATAACGGTACAAGCCGCAAGGTCGGGCGACGCAATGCCTGCCTGCACCTGCTCTTGGGGGGCGTTGGCATTGACGTAAACGGCCCCATACTCGTCGTTGAGCATCTTATATAGATCTTCATATTTATTTCCATAGGAATGATCTCCCGACGAGAGGCTCTCCACCTCCTCATTGGTGAGCCGTGAATCAGCCAACACATAGAGGTCGTTTCCTTTCTCACCCCACACGGCTTCCAGCCTCCACTGCTGCCATATGTCGCTCAGGGAGGAAGAAACTGCCACAAAAGAGATCACAATCATGACGGCGAATGCCATTTTCACCCCATACCCGANAAAAAGCGGCCCCTTGAGGGACACGCCGCCCTTGACGGACGTGACCGGCGAGACCCCTCGAGAGACCAAGGTCGCGGCGATGGACCCCACGACAAGCGTGAGAATCGCAAGGCCAAGCTGAACGCCCACGAGCACTGCGGGAAACGTCGTTCCAAGCGGTTTGACCACAAGCACAATGACAACGTCCTCTACCGCCGCAGAGAGCAGCTGGGACCCGAAGGCCACCTTCACGATGTCCCAAACCACGGCCCCAGTAGACCAACCAAGCATTTTTTGGACGCCAATGCGGGGAGCGCGTGAGACAGCAGCCGAGGCAATCGTGAGCACATAGGCAGCGAGGGCAAGCACCGAGATCACACCGGCTATCACGAGCAGAAGGCCAATTCCCCTAACGCTTTTGGTCCCCACGTTGAGCAATGCGTCGGGGGACTGCCCGAAGACGCCGGCCAAGCTCTGGAGCACAACCTGGGTGTCATAGGTTTTTGTGGACACAATGCGATAGATGCCGTTGACAGACGGCATCGAATCCATCGCAGCGGTCACCGGCCGCACCACAAGGGGGTCGCCGCCGCCAAAGTCGTGGAGAACACCCACCTGCCGATCGTCCCCCGTCTCATAGCTGNCCAAAAACCCGTCGGGGNACTGGGGAACCCGGCCGCTCTCCAAACGCAGCTGGTCGACTGGAAAGGTGTCCCACTGAAAGCAGCCTACCAAACTGCGGNTGGTGCGGCCTTGGTCATCGAGGCCGTCGTACACACGAAAGATCGAGACGTCGTTAGCCTGAGACACGGCCGAGACCCCCGCAAACACCTCATCGGGGCCACTCGCGCAATCTCTGACTTGAATCGTCACAGTACTGGCACCGCTTCCAATGGCATCCATCCGCAGTGCATCGAGATGGTTCCAGAGCGCAATCAGCGACACCGAGGCAAACGCCATGAGAAGCGCTGCAGACACCAAGGATGCAAGATTTCTTCTCACGGTGGACTCCTTTTTAAGAAAAAAGTGCCGCCGGACGAGATTTGCCGGCGGCACCTGAAAGGGCTCNTACCAGATGTCGTAATAGGCGTTATAGGTAGGCGCTGCCCACCAAAGATCGGCGTAGGAGGTGCGTCCCGGTGCCACGGCCATTGAGCAAGCTGATTTNCCAGTTGCCGTGACCGTAGAGGAGTGCCAATGAGACGAGCTGGTGAGGTTTGACCATCCATGCAAGATGGGAATGGAACCATAGTCCCAAGAGGCACCGTACTTAACCCTGACGACGGTGCGAGGCATGATCGTGTTCTCGCTGAGCACAATCTTTCCGTCGTGGCCGTCGAGGTCCTGAGCCAGCGCCGGCGTGCAGACAAGGAAACCTGCCAGCAGTGCGGCCAGGCAGAAGGCAGCTGCCCCAGTCTTCTTCTTGGAGCTCACGTGGTTACGCATCACAACCCCCCTACCGTCGGCGAGAGGGCATCTGTCCCTCTCTTTGACGAAAGACGATACACTGGGATACCAGTGGCATCCCATCATAATTCGATTTTAAATCGAATTTCCGAAAGACCCGGCAGTCCCTCGTTGTCGGCACAATCAGTCACACAGGGCAAAACGCCGACCCGCCTGACGCCGCAAACAAAAAAAGCCCGAGGAGCAAGCCTCGGGCGATATGTCAAATGGTGGAGACGATGGGTCTCGAACCCACGACCTCAGGCTTGCAAAGCCCGCGCTCTCCCAGCTGAGCTACGTCCCCATATATCAATAATCGCCCCAGCGGCGACTCGGCTCACGCTGGGGCGATTATTATCAAAAAAGTGGTGGGCCCAACAAGGTTCGAACTTGTGACCTCCCGGTTATCAGCCGGACGCTCTGACCAACTGAGCTATGGGCCCAACGCAAGAAATGATGCTATGCCTTCCAACCCGCCCCGTCNACCCACGTCGGAGGATTTTTTCTCCGAGGTGCCTCAGGGNCGGCCGCTGCCGGCACCCGTGGTGAAGTCCTCGGGCGAGAGCGTGGAGATGAACTTGTCGAACTCCTGGATGTCCAGGCGGTCCTGCTCGCGCTTGACCGCGTCGAAATCCGGGTAGCTCGCCGTGTTCATGACCGACTCCGCCACGAAGATGGGGCTCTTGCTGCGCACGGCCAGCGCGATGGCGTCGCTGGGACGGGCGTCCAGGGAGAGATGGCAGCCGGACTGCGTGGTGAGGTTGACCTCCGCGAAGAACGTGGTGCCCTCCACCTTGGTGATTGCCACCGACGTGATGGTGGCCCCGAGGCCGGTGATGGCCTGCCCGAGCAGGTCGTGGGTCATGGGGCGGTCCGTCCCCGGATGCTCCACGCCCATGCCGATGGCCGTGGCCTCGACGGAGCCGATGCGGATGGGAAGGGGCTCAACCCGGCTGTTGGACCGAGGTTTGAGCACCACCAAGGAGGCCACAGGACCGCCGCCGATGACCACCGTCTCTATGTCGACCCTAATCATCGTCATGGCTCGCCTCCTTTGTCTCTCGCGTGCTCTTCTTGAAAGTCGCCTGTGCTCCCGTGTTCCGTACGTACCCATCCGAACGAGAAAACCGTGGCGGCACCGTGGACCGCATTGGAGGGTTAGCATAGCCGAAGTCCCATCCGAGGGCGTCGGTGACGGCCCTCGATTCGCCAGCCGGAATCCGGGGACCATCGGGGACGCGAGGGGCCCGGCCGCACNGTGGCGCGANCGGGCCCCTCATGGAGGTCAACCCTCGGGACGGGCCGGCTAGTCGTCGAGCAGCGACTCGTCGTAGCTCTCCTCGCCGCCCACATCGAGGGGCTCGTCGTCGGCGCCCTCCGCCTCGACGCCGAGGGCGAGGGAGCTCTGTCCCTCGTCGACCTTGGGGGCGTCCTTGGCCTTGGGCTTGCCGGCCACCATGCGAGCCACGCTCGTGACCCTGTCGCCGTCGGCCACGTTCATGACCTTGACGCCCTGGGTGGAGCGGCCCAGGCGGCTGATCTCGGCCGTCTTCACGCGGATGACCGTGCCGTCCGTGCTCATGATCATGAGCTCGTGCTGCGGGCCCNCCACCNTCACGGCGGCGAGGTCGCCCTTCTTGGCGGTCATCTGGATGGTGAAGACGCCTTGGCCGCCGCGGTTGTGCTCGGTGTACTCCGAGACGGGCGTACGCTTGCCGTAGCCCTTCTCGGTGATCACGAAGAGGTCGCCCTTGCCGTTGGAGACCTCCATGCCCAGCATGAGCGCGTCGCCCTTGAGGGTGATTCCCTTGACGCCGGCGGTGTCGCGGCCCATGGGGCGAACGTCGCCTTCGTCGAACACGATGGTCTTGCCGTCAGACGAGGTGAGGATGATCTTCTCGCCGGGCTTCNCGCGACGCACGGTGACCAGCTGGTCGCCGGCGCGGAGCTTGATGGCGATTATGCCGTCGCGGCGCGTGCGGTCGTAGGCGGAGAGCGCCGTCTTCTTCACGTTGCCCCTGGCGGTGGCGAACATGAGGTACTCGTCGGCCGGGAAGCCGCTCGTGGTGAAGACCGAGGTGGCGTGCTCGCCGTCGGCGAGGTCGAGCAGGTTCACCAGCGCGTTGCCCTTGGCCTGGCGGCCGCCCACCGGCAGCTCGTGGACCTTGAGGCGGTACACCTTGCCGAGGTTGGTGAAGAAGAGGATGTAGTCGTGGGTGCTGGCCACGAACAGCTCCTCCACGAAGTCGTTGTCCTTGAGGGTGACGCCCTGGACGCCCTTGCCGCCGNGCTTCTNGGAGCGGTAGTCGGCCACGGGGGTGCGCTTGATGNAGCCGGCGTGGGTGATGGTGATGACCATGTCCNCGTCGGCGAAGAGGTCCTCCACGTCCAGCGTGATGGGGGCGTTGGAGATGGTGGTGCGGCGCGGGCGGCCGTACTTGGCCTTGATCTCGCCCATCTCGTCCTTGATGACGCCCATGAGCTTGGTGCGGTCGGCCAGCAGGCCCTCGAGGTANGCGATCTCCTCCTTGAGGCGCTCGATCTCGGCCACGAGCTTCTCGCGCTCCAGGCCGGTGAGACGCTTGAGGCGCATCTCGAGGATGGCGTTGGACTGGATCTCGTCCAGACCGAACCGGTCGAGGAAGCGCTCTCGCACCTCGGCGTCGGAGTAGGAGCTCCGGATGATGTGCACGACCTCGTCGATGTTGTCCACAGCCACGAGCAGGCCCTCGCGGACGTGCAGCTCCCTCCTGGCCTTCTTGAGGCGGTACTGGGTGCGGCGGGTCACGACGTCGACCTGGTGGTCGATGTAGTGGCCGATCATCTCGCGCAGCGTGAGGGTCTTGGGCACGCCGTCCACCAGGGCGATGTTGATGGCGCCGAAGGTGGTCTGGAGCTGGGTGTGCTTGTAGAGGTTGTTGAGCACGACCTCGGGCACCACGTTGGTCTTGAGGTCGATGACGAGACGCATGCCCTTGCGGTTGGTCTCGTCGCGCATGTCGGAGATGCCCTCGATCGTCTTGTCGTTGACGAGCTTGGCAATCTTCTCCTGGAGCAAGCCCTTGTTGACCTGGTCGGGGATCTCGGTGATGACGATGCGTTGGCGGTTGCCCTTGATCTTCTCCACATGGGCCTTGGCGCGCACGCAGATGGAGCCGCGGCCGGTCTCGTAGGAGTCGCGGATGCCCTTGGTACCCATGATGACGGCACCCGTGGGGAAGTCGGGGCCCGGCATGACGGTCATGAGCTCGTCGACCGTGACGTCGGGGTCGTCGATCATCATGCACACGGCGTCGATGGCCTCGCCCAGGTTGTGGGGGGCGATGTTGGTGGCCATGCCCACGGCGATGCCCGACGAGCCGTTGACCAGCAGGTTGGGGAAGCGGCTGGNCAGCACGGCGGGCTCCATGATGGACTCGTCGTAGTNGGGCTGNCAGTCCACCGTGTCGTCGTTGAGGTCGCGCAGGAGCTCCATGGCGGGCTTTGCCAGGCGGCTCTCGGTGTAGCGCATGGCGGCGGCGGGGTCGCCGTCCACGGAGCCGAAGTTGCCGTGGCCGTCGATCAGGGGCACCGACATGGAGAAGTCCTGGGCCAGGCGCACCATGGCGTCGTAGACCGCGGAGTCTCCGTGGGGGTGGTACTNGCCGATGACCTCGCCGACGGTCCAGGCGCTCTTCTTGTGGGGCTTGGTGGGGAGCACGCCGGAGTCGAGCATGGCGTACAGGATGCGGCGATGCACCGGCTTGAGGCCGTCGCGCACGTCGGGGAGGGCGCGGGCCACGATGACCGACATGGAGTACTCGATGAAGCTCGTCTGCATCTCGCTGGAGAGGCCGATGGGCTTCAGGGTGCCGCCGTGGATGTCGGTGAGGTCGAGGCGGGTGCCGCCCTCGTCGGAGAGCAGGCCCGTCGTGGAGTCCAGCTCGATGGAGTCGGGGCCGATGCCGGCCCCGTCGCCGTCCTCCTCGTANGTCATCTCGATGTCGTCGTCGGCGTCGGGGTCGACGTCGCCGTCGGGGCCCACGGCGCCCTCCAGGACCTCGTCGTTCTCAAAGAGATCGCCCTCGTTGACGCCGGAGTCGAGCTCGTCGTCGAACCCGCCGTCACCGGGTCGCTTGTCGTCTGCCACAGGTCAAACCTCTCTGTCTAGATGTCAAGGAAGCGGNCGTCTTTGGCGCGGCGCTGGATGAACTCGCGGCGCTTCTCCACCTGGGTGCCCATGAGGTCGGACACGGTGCGCTCCGCCGCCGCGGCGTCGTCGATGCCCACCTGGAGNAGGATGCGGNTCTTGGGCTCCATGGTGGTCTCCCACAGCTGCTCGGGGTCCATCTCGCCGAGGCCCTTGTAGCGCTGGACGGTGTACTTGCCCTTCTCCAGGCCCTTGACCTCGAGGGCGAGCTCCTCGTCGGTGTAGATGTACTTGCCCTTGCGCGCGCGGCTGCCCTTGGGCTTGAGCTGGAACAGGGGCGGCTGCGCGATGAAGATGTGGCCGGCGTCGATCATGGGGCGCATGTAGCGGTAGAAGAACGTGAGCAGCAGGATGCGGATGTGGGCGCCGTCGACGTCGGCGTCGGTCATGATCACGATCTTGTGGTAGCGCGCCTTGGAGATGTCGAACTCGTCGCCCACACCGGTACCGATGGCCGTGATGAGGCTCTGNATGGTCTCCGCCGAGGGGGCGCGGCTGGGTCCCACACGCTCCACGTTGAGGATCTTGCCGCGCAGCGGCAGGATGGCCTGGGTGGAGCGGTCGCGGGCCATCTTGGCCGAGCCGCCTGCGGAGTCGCCCTCGACGATGAAGAGCTCGGTCATCGCCGGGTCCCTCACCGAGCAGTCCGCCAGCTTGCCGGGGAGCGAGGCGCTCTCGAGCAGGCCCTTGCGGNGCGNGGCCTCGCGNGCCTTGCGGGCGGCCTGGCGGGCCTTGGCGGCGGAGGACGCCTTGTTGACGATGGCGCGGGCCTGCTTGGGGTGCTCCTCGAGGTACTCGGCGAAGCCCTGGGCCACGGTCTTCTGCACGAGGGGCTTCATGTAGGAGCTGCCGAGCTTGGCCTTGGTCTGGCCCTCGAACTGCGGGTCGCCCAGCTTGACCGACACCACGGCGCAGAGNCCCTCGCGGACGTCGGAGCCCTCGAGGTTCTTGTCCTTGTCCTTGAGGATGTTGGCCTTGCGGGNGTAGTCGTTGATCACGCGGGTGAGGGNCGTGCGGAAGCCCTCGAGGTGCATGCCGCCCTCGGGGGTGTAGATGTTGTTGGCGAAGCTCATGACGTTCTCGCCGTAGCCCGAGTTCCACTGCAGGGCCACCTCGACCTCGCCCATCTTGGCTGGGTCGTCGGTGTCGGCGGCGCCCTCCATGTAGATGGGGGTCTTGATNTCGCCCACGAGTTCCTTGCCGTCGTTCAGGAACTTGACGAAGTCGATGATGCCGCCGGAGTAGCAGAACTNGTCCACGCGGGGGGTGAGCTCGCGNTCGTCGGTGAGCACGATCTTGAGGTTGCGGTTGAGGAACGCCATCTCCTGCATGCGGTCGCGCAGGGTTTCGTAGTTGAACACGCAGGTCTCGAAGATCTCGTCGTCGGGCCAGAAGGTGACGGTGGTGCCGGTGCCCTTGGCCTTGCCCACGACCTTCATCTTCTCGGTGGTCCTGCCGCGGGAGAAGGCCATCTCGTAGATGTTGCCGTCGCGCTTGACCTGCACCACGACCTTCTTGGACAGGGCGTTGACCACGGAGATGCCCACGCCGTGGAGGCCGCCCGACACCTTGTAGGCGTTGTTGTCGAACTTGCCGCCGGCGTGGAGCACCGTGAGGACCACCTCGAGGGTGGGGATCTTGCGCTGGGGGTGCTTGTCGGTGGGGATGCCTCGGCCGTTGTCCACCTCGGTGACGGAGTTGTCCGGGTGGANGGTCACGAGAATCTTGGTGCAGAAGCCCGCGAGGGCCTCGTCCACGGAGTTGTCGACCACCTCATAGACCAGGTGGTGGAGGCCGGAAGCGCTGGTGGACCCGATGTACATGCCGGGACGCTTGCGTACGGCCTCGAGGCCCTCGAGGATCTTGATCTCGGAGCCGTCGNATTCCTGCTTCTTTGCCACGGGAGTCCTCTCTTGGGAAGGGACTTGAGCCTAACTTATCCAGTCTATCGTTTTTTTGGCCGTCGATATAGGGGGCAAATGGCCCCTACGGCCACCACGACGGCCCTGGGACGCCTTTGGGGCACCGCAAGGTACCCGGATACCGGGACAGGGGGCAACGGGGTCTGAAACCGCCTACCCGCGCCNCCGTGGGCGGGGTGCGCGGGCGCGGCGCAGGCAGGCCTCCATGGCAGAGCGCGCCTGATGGGCCACGGAGTCGGGCAACCCGGCGCAGGTCTCCTCCACGAGGGCGGCGTCGGCGGCCGAGAGGGGCGGCAGCGGGGGCACCGGGGCCACGGACGGCGCGGCGACGCGGGCCGGGTCGGCCTTGGGTGTGCCCACCTTGCGGGAGAGCTGGAACACCACGCGGCTCACGGGGAAACCGCTCCAGCGGAGACGCTGCTCGTAGAGGCCGTGGTCGGTCTGGAAGTCCTGGATGAGGGGCGAGGAGTCCAGGTAGACGTGGAGCACGGGGTCGGCCCCCTCCACCTCCTCCACATAGAGGCCGCGGGTGTGGCGGCGACCGGAGTCGCCGGCGATGCGGTTCCACACGCAGCCGGCCTTCTCGGTGCCCCGGGCGCCGAACGCCAGGGTGTCCACGCAGGCACCCACGAGGTCGCCGGCCCGCACGGCCTCGCAGCGGCGCTCCACGGCGCCGCGGCCCGGCGCCCGGCCGCCGCCGTTCCTGTCAGGCACGCTCTCCATAGGGCACCACCTCGGCNCCCGCCAACGTCTCGCTGTCAAAGTACCCCAGGTGGGTGGTGGTGACCACCGTCTGGATGCCGGTGTCCACGTACGACGACACCGCCGAGCGCCGGGTGCCGTCGAGCTCGCTCATCACGTCGTCGAGCAGAAGCACCGGGCGCTCACCCAGGCGCTCCTCGGCGAACCGCACCTGGGCGAGCTTCCAGGCCAGCACCGCCGTGCGCTGCTGGCCCTGGCTGCCGAACGTGCGGAGCGGCCTGCCCTCGAGGGAGAAGTCCACGTCGTCGCGGTGCGGCCCCACGCCGGTGGCGCCCCGTCGCAGGTCGTCGGCGCGCCCGGCGGCCAGCGCGGCGGCCATGGCGTCGGCCATGGCGTCGCGGCCCATGCCCTCCTCCACGCCGGGCACGGTGCAACGGTAGGCCACCTCCAGGCGCTCCCCTCCCGCGATGTCGCCGTAGACCTCCTGAACGAGGGGCGCGAGCCTCCGCACGAGCCCCATGCGGTGGTAGAGGAGCGTAGCGCCGCCCAGGGCCACCGAGGCGTCCCAGGCGTCGAGCACCGACAGGTCGCAGGCAGGGTCCTTGAGCAGGCGGTTGCGCTGCTCGACGGAGCGCGCGTAGGCGCGGCACACCCGGGAGAAGCCCGCGTTGGCCTGGCTGCCAAAGCCGTCCACCTCGCCGCGGCGCCCCTTGGCCGGCCCCTTCACGAGGTCGAGGTCGTCGGGGGTGAACAGCACCGAGAGCAGGGTACCCGGCACGGCCGACGGTCGGACCGCCTTGCCGTTTCTCGTGAAACGTCGCGAGGACACGGTAGCGGTGCAGGCGACGTCCACCACCCGCCCATCGCCCTCGAGCCGGAGCTCCGCCCGACCGGCCTCGCAGCCCTGGCGCACGAGGTCCGCGGGCGACGGGCGCCGGAACGAGGTCCCGGCCGTGAGCAGCTGCAGCACCTCCACGGTGTTGGTCTTGCCGCTGGCGTTGGGGCCCACGAGCACGGTCATGGCCGGGGAGAACCCGACCTCGAGCTCGTGGGCGCACCGCCAGTCGGACAGCGTGGCGCGGACCAGGGCAAGACCCATGGACTAGAGCCTCGTGGGCATGATGAGCTGCAGGTAGTTGGGCGTGNNGAACGACTTGAACACCGCGGGCTGCATCTCGCCCTGGAGCTCGAGCAGCACCTTCTCGCGGTCGCTCACGGCGCTCAGGCAGTCCGAGACGTAGCGGTGGTTGAGGCCGATGGCCACGGAGGAACCCTCCACGGGCACCTCCACCTGCTCGGACGCGTCGCCCACGTCGGAGTCCATGGCGCTCATGGTCACGAGGTCGCCGTCGGCGTCGATGTCGAACCGCACACGCGGGTTCTGCGCCGCCACGAGCGACACGCGGCGCAGACCCTCGGAGGCCTCCTCCACCGGGAGCTCGAGCGACGTGGAGCAGCTCTTGGGCAGGAGCTGGCGGTAGTCGGGGAACGTGCCCTCGATGCGGCGGGAGACGTAGACCGTGTCGCCGAAGGAGAACACCGCCTGGGACGCGGCAGCGCCGATGAGCACGGGGGCGTCCGCGTCGGCGATGGACAGGGCGTCGTGGAAGGCGCTGCCGGTCACGATCATGGAGAAGGGCTCGGTGAGGGTCGAGGTCTCCAGGGTGGTGTCGCAGACGGCCAGGCGGTAGGAGTCCGTGGCCACGAGGCGCACGAGGTTCTCGTCCACCGTGAGGTAGATGCCGCCGAGGATGGGCTTGGAGAGGTCGCGGGACACCACGCGGTACACGCGGTCGACCATGGTGGCCAGCACGCCGGCGGNCAGCTCCACGGACCGCTCGGCCTCCACGGCCGGAAACTCGGGGAAGTCCTTGGGGTCGAGGGTGTTGAGGTTGAANGTGGAGCGCTGGCACGAGAGGCGCACGGAGTTGCCCTCGGAGTCGAAGGNCACGGGCGCGTCCGNCAGGCTCTTCACGATGCCGGCGNTCATCTTGCCCGAGACCACCGTGGCCCCGCCATCCTCGACGTTGGCGGGGATACGGTGCTTGAGGGATATNTCGAGGTCGGTGGCCTGGAACTCCAGGGTCCCCTCCCCGGCGGTGATCTTGATGCCGGTGAGGATGGGCAGGGTCGAGGACGCGGCGGTGCCCTTGATCACCACGGAAAGGGCTTTCTGCAGGGCCGTCTGGCTTACGGTGAATCTCATTACTAACCCTTTCTTTAGAAAGAAGAATACATGGTGGTATCAGTAGGACGTGTCGAAATGTTCAAGACCGTCGACGGTGCAGGTGGGCGGGTGTGAACAGAACATCTGTAGCTGTTCACAACCGGGGGTGAAATCGACAGCCGGGATGCCTGTCGAAAACCCCGTCGACAGCGGGGCGCCGGTTTTGAACGGCTTTCTCGACGTTTTGAACGCGGTCNTGTTCACGAACCTCCCAGGCGGTCNNGCAGGCGCATGACCTGGTCGTGGAAGAGGCGGTCCTGGTCCATACGGTCCTCCACCCAAGCGATGGAGTGCTTGACCGTGGCGTGGCTGCGCCCGCCGAACTTGCGGCCGATCTCCTGGAGCGTGGAGTCGGTGAGCTCGCGGGCGAGGTAGATGGCCACGTGTCTGGGCTGGGCGATCTCCTTGTTGCGCTTGTTGCTCACGAGGTCCTGGCGGCTCACGGAGAACTGCGACTGCACCATCTGCTGGATGTCGTCGATGGAGATGAGCACGCCGTCGGCGGGCCAGACCTCGGCGGCCGCGGCCACGATGTNGGCGGGCTCGATGGACTTGCCCTCGGCCGCCAGGGCCGCCGAGGTGAACAGGCACTTTTGCACGAAGCCGCGGATGGAGCGGATGTTGCCGCCGGCGCGCTCGGCCATGAGGGAGAGGTCGTCGGAGGTGAGGTCGCCGGCCGCCTCGGGGCCGTCGCCGCCCTTCATGCGCTGGTGGAAGGTGTCGATGAGCACCCGTTTGAACTCGAGGGACGGGGACTGCACCGCCACGGGGAGGCCCTGCAGCATGCGGCTCGTGAAGCGCTNGTCCNTGCCGATCTCGGCCGGCGGGACGTCGGNCNCCAGCACGATCTGCTTGCCGTGCTCGATGAGGTGGTTGAACGTCTCGAAGAAGAACGTCATGGTCCCCTGTGCGTTGGCGATGTGCTGGATGTCGTCNAGGATGAGGNCGTCGATGTCCTTGTAGTTGCGGGAGAGGTTCTCCTTGACGGAGCGGTCCTTGCCGTTCATGGCGGCCACGTAGTCGTCGCGGAAGTCGCTGGCCACGCGGTAGACGCACTGGCGCTCCGGGTCGTTGGTGGCGATGTAGTTCTGGATGGCGCGGAGCAGGTGGGTCTTGCCCAGGCCCGAGCTGCCGTGGATGAACAGCGGGTTGTAGGCCGTGGAGCCGTTGGCCACCTGCTTGGCGGCCTGGAGGGCGAAGCGGTTCTCGTCGGCCTCGACGAAGGTGTCGAAGGTGAGGCTGGCGTCGCCCTCGCCGCAGAGCTCCACGAGGGGGTTGGCGGCGCGGCCCGCAGGTTGGGGCCCGGCGTCCTGCCCGGAGGGGGCGGCCGGCTCCTGTGAGGGGGAGCCCTTGCCGTACAGGGCGAGGTAGTCCTCGTAGGTCATGGTGTTGGGGTCGCCCGCGGTGGAGACCGGTCGCGGCTGGGTCCCGGGCACCGGGGCCTGGACGGCGGGTGCCGGCTGGGATGGCGGGGCGGTCAGGGCGGCGGGTGCCGGGGTCGGGGCGGCGACCTCGCGCGACGGCGCGGAGAAGGCCACCGTCACCGGCTCGAAGGNAGCGCTGCTCAGCGCCTCCTCCAGGCGGGGGCGCTCGCGCTCGAGCACGCGGCTGGCAAAGCCGGAGGGAGCGCCCACCGTGAGGGTGCCGCCCGAGAAGTCCTGGGGGTCGCACGACGCCATCATGCGCACGAGCTGCTCGGGGGCGTCGGTGCCGGCCAGGAGGTCGGTGGCGTCGTCCCAGAGCAGGCGGGCGTCCGATTGCATCGATTGGTCCATGGGGTCTCCTCGTGCGGGAAACAGTGGGAGAACCATTATAGGGGCATGGACGGCGACGCCGGGCCCGTTGTCGAAAACTCGTCGACGGCTGCATCGCTCATGGCCCCTGGAGTCCCCGGCACCTCTCCCGGCATATCTCTCGGCACCTGAACGCGGTTGAGGGCGACTTCGGGCGAGGGGCCGTGTCAAAATCCGCCCTCAACCGCGTTCAGGCGTGCGAAATCCGCCCCTGCCCGCATTCAGGTGCCGAGAGGGTCGCCCTCAACCGCGTTCAGGTGCCGTGACGGGTGGCGGGTGACGGGTACCGGGTGGCAAGAGGCAGCTGGCAGCTGGCGGCCGGCGGGTCGAGGCGGCACCGCCC
>NZ_CAJMXC010000019.1:0-28080 GCF_905219715.1 Olsenella sp. CU969 | reverse complement strand
AAGAGGGGCCCCGGAGGGCCCCTCGAGGGTTCGCGCTGTCCCGCGCCCGTCGCTGGTCGGCGGCGTCCTGCTCTCCCACCGGCTGGACCGGCAGTACCATCGGCGCTCGGGGGCTTAACTTCCGGGTTCGGCATGGGACCGGGTGTTCCCCCCCTGCCATGGCCGCCGACCGGCGACGGNCGCGGGGAGGGCGGGTCGCCTCCGCCCCCTCAGGGCCGCACAGCGACGCGAAGCGCTCGTCTCGCACCGTCCCGGGTAAGAATGGGGGGCAAGAGCTCGNCCTATTAGTACCGCTCGGCTGAGGCGCTCGCGCGCCTTGCACCTGCGGCCTATCGACCTCGTGGTCTTCGAGGGGCCTTACCGGAAGGGAGAACTCATCTCAGGACCGGCTTCCCGCTTAGATGCTTTCAGCGGTTATCCGAACCGGACTCAGCTACCGGGCCGTGCCGTTGGTCGACAACCCGTTCACCGGAGGTCCGTCCACCCCGGTCCTCTCGTACTGGGGGCAGCCTCCTTCAATTCTCCTACGCCCACGGAGGATAGGGACCGAACTGTCTCACGACGTTCTGAACCCAGCTCGCGTACCGCTTTGAATGGCGAACAGCCATACCCTTGGGACCTGCTCCAGCCCCAGGATGCGATGAGCCGACATCGAGGTGCCAAACCTTCCCGTCGATGTGGACTCTTGGGGAAGATCAGCCTGTTATCCCCGGAGTACCTTTTATCCGTTGAGCGACGGCCGTTCCACGCCGGGCCGCCGGATCACTAGAGCCTGGTTTCCCACCTGCTCGGCCTGTGGGCCTCGCAGTCGAGCCTGCTTATGCTCTTGCACTCAAGAGGACGGTTGCCGACCGTCCCGAGCAGACCTTTGCGCGCCTCCGTTACTCTTTAGGAGGCGACCGCCCCAGTCAAACTACCCACCAGGCACGGTCCCCGGGCCGGTTCACGGTCCCGGGTTAGGATGCCAGAGCGACGAGGGTGGTATTCCAAGGGCGACTCCCCGCAGGCTGGCGCCTGCGGTTCACGGTCTCCCACCTATCCTCTACACGTCGGACCGGCAGCCAATGCCTAGCTGCAGTAAAGGTTCACGGGGTCTTTCCGTCCTTCCGCGGGTAAGTCGCATCTTCACGACTAGTGCAATTTCACCGGGTCCATGGTCGAGACAGCGCCCAAATCGTTGCGCCTTTCGTGCAGGTCGGAACTTACCCGACAAGGAATTTCGCTACCTTAGGACCGTTATAGTTACGGCCGCCGTTTACCGGGGCTTGGGTTCGCCGCTNCGCGCCCGGAGGCGCTGACGGCTCCCCGTGACCTTCCGGCACCGGGCAGGCGTCAGACCCTATACGTCGTCTTACGACTTCAGCAGAGTCCTGTGTTTTTGGTAAACAGTCGTTTGGGCCTCTCCACTGCGGCTCCCCCGGGCTCCGGACGCGAGGTCCATCACCTGGGGGAGCGCCCCTTCTCCCGAAGTTACGGGGCCATTTTGCCGAGTTCCTTGACCATGGTTCTCCCGATCGCCTTGGTATGTTCTACCCACCCACCTGTGTCGGTTTGCGGTACGGGCCCCCAGGGGCTCGCTAGAGGTTTTTCTAGGAAGCACGGGCTCACTCGCTTCGCTCAATCGCTTCGTCGGCCGCCTCACCCCTTGGCGGGGCGCGCGTTTCACAGCGCCCCGGGCTACGCGGCTTCGCGGGGACGTCCAGAACCCCGTCGAGCCACCCCTCTCCGTCACCCCGTCGCTGATAGCGCCCCTCGGGGGGTGCAGGAATGTCTGCCTGCTGTGCATCGGCTACGCCTTCCGGCCTCGCCTTAGCCCCCGACTGACCCTGGGAGGATTAGCCTCGCCCAGGAAACCTTGGGTTCACGGCGGCGGCGTTTCCCACGCCGCTCTCGTTACTCATGCCAGCATTCTCACTTCCGCGCGCTCCACCGGTCGGTCGCCCGCCGGCTTCGCCGCTGCGCGGAAAGCTCCCCTACCACCGGACGCTGGGTCCGGTCCGCCGCTTCGGCGCCGTGCTTAGCCCCGTGTATTGTCGGCGCATGTCCACTCGACCAGTGAGCTGTTACGCACTCTTTGAATGGATGGCTGCTTCTAAGCCAACATCCTGGTTGTCTGGGCAGACGCACATCCTTTGCCACTCGGCACGGACTTGGGGGCCTTGGCGGGCGGTCTGGGCTGTTTCCCTCTCGAACGCGCGGCTTAGCCCACGCGTTCTGACTCCCGGCCTCTCGACCGTCGCCATTCGGAGTTCGGTTGGGGTTGGTAGGCGGTGAGGCCCCCGCGCCCATCCGGTGCTCTACCTGCGACGGTAAACGGCCGAGGCTAGCCCTAAAGCTATTTCGGGGAGAACGAGATATCTCCGGGTTTGATTGGCCTTTCACCCCTACCCACAGGTCATCCCCCCAGTTTTCAACCTAGGTGGGTTCGGCCCTCCACGGGGTCTTACCCCCGCTTCAGCCTGCCCATGGGTAGCTCACCCGGCTTCGCGTCTGCGTCGCGCGACTGGAACGCCCGTTTCGGACTCGCTTTCGCTGCGGCTCGCTTCCAAGCTAAACCTCGCCGCGCGGCGCAACTCGCTGGCTCATTCTACAAAAGGCACGCCGTCACACCCCGAAGGGGTGCTCCGACTGCTTGTGGGCGCACGGTTTCAGGTGCTGTTTCACTCCCCTCCCGGGGTGCTTTTCACCTTTCCCTCACGGTACTGGTCCGCTATCGGTCACAGGAGAGTGTTTAGGCTTGGAGGGTGGTCCCCCCTGCTTCCCACCGGGTTTCACGTGTCCGGCGGTACTCAGGGTGCGCGACGCGCAGCCGGGGCGGGTTCGCCTACGGGGCTCTAACCCTGTGCCGCCGGCCTTCCCATGCCGTTCGGCTCCCGTCCCGGTTTGTCACTGCGCCGGGGGCCGGCAGGCCCCCGATGCGCGCCCCTGCAACCCCGGCGGCGCAAACCCTGCCGGGTGCGCGCGCTCGCCGGTTTGGCCTCTTCCCCGTTCGCTCGCCGCTACTGGGGGAATCTCTGTTGATTTCTCTTCCTCCGCCTACTTAGATGTTTCAGTTCGGCGGGTTGTCCCCCGCCGGCCTATGGGTTCGGCCGGCGGGCGGCAGGCGTCTCTTCCTGCCGGGTTCGCCCATTCGGAGATCCGCGGGTCGCAGGCCATGTGCGCCTCACCGCGGCTTATCGCAGCTTGTCACGTCCTTCGTCGGCTTCCTGTGCCAAGGCATCCACCGTGCGCCTTTTCCATCTTGCCCGCCCCCCGCGCGGGTGCGCGGGGGGCTCGCTTTCTTAACGCTGGTGTGCTTTCTTGTGCAGTTGCACATACCCGGGCCCCAGGGAGGGGCCCAGGCGATCAGATGCGACCCCTCCCCCTTGGGGGGAGGGGATTGCTTCGCGTGCTATGCGGCTCTCAAGGTGCGGAGGGACGGGCCCTCGGGACCGGGTGCCGCGGCGCCTCGGGTGCGCGGGGAGACGGCGGCCCACCGGCCGGGCGGGCCCGGCTGCGTGAGCTTCGATGAAAAGTGATTCTAGAAAGCTTGCTCTCCCTAGAAAGGAGGTGATCCAGCCGCACCTTCCGGTACGGCTACCTTGTTACGACTTCACCCCCCTTACCCTCCACACCTTAGGCGCCTCCCCCCGCGGAGCGGTTGGGCCGGCGACTTCGGGTGCAGACGACTCGGGTGGTGTGACGGGCGGTGTGTACAAGGCCCGGGAACGCATTCACCGCGGCGTGCTGATCCGCGATTACTAGCAACTCCGACTTCACGGAGGCGGGTTGCAGCCTCCGATCCGAACTGGGGCCGGCTTTGAGGGATTCGCTTCCGCTCGCGCGGTCGCAGCCCGTTGTGCCGGCCATTGTAGCACGTGTGCAGCCCAGGACATAAGGGGCATGATGACTTGACGTCGTCCCCACCCTCCTCCGGCTTGACGCCGGCGGTCCCGCGCGGGTGCCCAACTGAATGCTGGCAACACGCGGCAGGGGTTGCGCTCGTTGCGGGACTTAACCCAACATCTCACGACACGAGCTGACGACAGCCATGCACCACCTGTCACCGCTCCTCTCGGCCACGGCGTCTCCGCCGCTTCACGGTGATGTCAAGCCCTGGTAAGGTTCTTCGCGTTGCTTCGAATTAAGCCACATGCTCCGCTGCTTGTGCGGGCCCCCGTCAATTCCTTTGAGTTTTAGCCTTGCGGCCGTACTCCCCAGGCGGGACGCTTAATGCGTTGGCTGCGGCACGGAGGGCAGGTCCCCCCACACCTAGCGTCCATCGTTTACGGCTAGGACTACCAGGGTATCTAATCCTGTTCGCTCCCCTAGCTTTCGCGCCTCAGCGTCAGTCGTGGCCCAGAAGGCCGCCTTCGCCGCCGGTGTTCTTCCCAATATCTGCGCATTCCACCGCTACACTGGGAATTCCGCCTTCCCCTACCAGACTCAAGCCTGCCGGTATCGGGGGCGGACCGGGGTTGAGCCCCGGTATTTGACCCCCGACCTAACAGGCCGCCTACGCGCGCTTTACGCCCAATGAATCCGGATAACGCTCGCCCCCTACGTATTACCGCGGCTGCTGGCACGTAGTTAGCCGGGGCTTCTTCTGCAGGTACCGTCACCGTGAGGGCCTCGTCCCTGCTGAAAGCGGTTTACGACCCGAAGGCCTTCGTCCCGCACGCGGCGTCGCTGCGTCAGGCTTCCGCCCATTGCGCAAGATTCCCCACTGCTGCCTCCCGTAGGAGTCTGGGCCGTGTCTCAGTCCCAATCTGGCCGGTCGGTCTCTCAACCCGGCTACCCATAATCGCCTCGGTGGGCCGTTACCCCGCCGACTAGCTAACAGGCCGCGGGCCCATCCCCTCCCGTCTGGGCTTTCCCGGGCCGGCCATGCGGCCGTCCCGGAGTATCCGGTATTACCCACGGTTTCCCGAGGCTGTCCCGGTGGAGGGGGCAGGTTGCCCACGTGTTACTCAGCCGTTCGCCACTCTCGGCGGGGCCCGGAGGCCCCGCTTCCCGTTCGACTTGCATGTGTTAGGCGCGCCGCCAGCGTTCATCCTGAGCCAGGATCGAACTCTCCGTTCGGACACGCGGCGCCCGCTGGCGCCGCGGTGCGTGTCAGATGGAGCCCGACCCGGCCGATGATCCGCCGATCGTCGGATCCACAAGGAAATGACAGGTTCGCTCGTTTCCCGGCGGGGTCTCCCCCGCCGCGAGGAACCATCCTTAATGGTCTGTCTCCCCGCGGCCCCCAAAGGCCGCGGTATCCGGTTCTCAAGGTCCGTCGCGCCGGGACCACCAGGCGGTGGGTGCCGCGGCGCGAGAAAGAACAATACAGGGCTTGGGGCCCCATGCCTTCGAGAATCTCGGAATAGGCTTTCCCCTCATTTTTCCTTCACAAAGACGAGGGGGCATCATTCGTGCTCGTGCCGGCGTACAACGGCGACAGCGCACTACCACTATGCCTTGCCCCCTGTGATTTACCGTGCTGATGCCGGCAAACGGCACCGTTCTGTCGGCAAGCGAGCCCCATGGATGCGAAGGGGCGGCGCACCGGGAGGGTGCCCCGCCCCCGAGGGACGTGCCGTATGGGGCGCGCCGTTCGATACGCGCCGCAGGGCACCCCTAGACGGCCGCCACCTTGGCGGGGCCGTCGACCCCCCTGCAGTCGTCGAAGGTGACGGTGCGCAGAGCCGGGTCCTCGTAGGTGCTGTAGTAATACGTCTTGCTGGCGGAGGAGTAGCCCCCCGTGTAGAAGGTGTACTCGAAGTCGCCAGACTCCTGGCGACAGTGGCCCTTGACCATCGAGACGGCCCCGAGGGTCCTGAAGAGGCGCGCGACGTTGGCCTTCTCCCCCTCCTCGTCGGGATAGAGGACGTTGAGGATGGCGACGCAGACGAAGCGCGAGATGGCGGAGGGGTCGCCAGGCAGGCCCATCATCGAGGGACCGACGCCCATGGCGGTGAGGTGCTCCTCGCGCAGGGTGACCTCGGGGGTCCAGGCGTTGTCGAGGTGCACGTAGTTGCGCATGTTCTCGCAGTGGAACCTGAACTCGGGCTGGTTGGTGAGGACGTCGAAGCCGTCGTGGCTCACCTTGAGGCCGTCGGCGTCCTGCTCGACGACGATGGAGCGCTCGGCGTCGGCGACGAACCAGTGGAGGGAAGAGGGCTCGAGGGCCGAGGAGAAGCTGTCGTTGGTGATCACGGCATCGGCGAGGGCCTCCTCGACCTCGTCGACCGAGGAGAACGTCCCGCACACCCAGAGCGGCATCTCGAAGCTGGCGATGTTGGTCTTGCCCTCCTCGGGGTCGCGGTAGACGCCGAAGCCACCCGCGAACGAGAGCCCGGCACAATAGAGGCCGTCCTCGTTGGCGCAGTCGAAGAACAGGGGCATGCCCTCCTCGACGATGGACATGCCGATCAGGCCGGTGCGCGTCTTGAACGTGCCCTCGTGGCGCGACCGCCACTCCCAGCCGGCGGGGACGGCCACAGGGCCCTCGCCGTAGCTGACGCCCCAGTCGTAGTTACGACCGCAGTACAGATGACCCTCGGGGTCGCAGGACCGGACCGCTGTGCACATCGCAAGCCGCCTTTCCCGGGCCCGGCCCGGACTCNTCCCGATGCTTGGCGGCTCGTACCCGTATGGCAGCGGCGCAGACTACCNGCAGTAGCTTCTGCCGAACTGGTCCACAAGCTCGCGCACCTCGTCGTCGGAGCNGTCGATGCCCAGACCGCGGATGCGCTCGGGGAGCTCGCCTTCCGAGGCGAGGAGCAGGGAGTCGAGGCACCGCTGGTTGGTGCGGGCGCACTTGAGGGCGGCAAAGAGGCTCTTGACGAGCGCCTCGGCGCTCACCTCCTCCTCGGCGTCCATCTGGTCGAGGGCGAGTCTCGCCTCGTAGGCGATGTCGGAGGAGTCTACGGAGAAATCCCGGGCCTTCATCTGCGGACCTCCCTATGGGGTGACGGCTTAGGGCGCACGTCTCCGCGCGCTGGGAGGGCTATCCNCCCTTTTTTGGGACCCGTNGCGCTCCCATGGGGACCATCCCCGACTCGCCCCATACCTGATACGTCTCGCAAGGAAACTGGAAGGGGCCTTGAGGGGAGACGTATGGAGAGGGTCCCGTTGTCTATTGAGCTAGGAGCACACAAATTGCTAACCGGTGGTTAGTGGATGACCCACCCGGCCTCGCCCATCTTCAGAGCCATGAAAGATTCTGCTTACACCACGTTTCTCGCAGGGCTCGGCCGCAGGCTCGGCGCCGTGCGACGCTCCCGCGGGCTCTCCCAGGAGCGCGTGGCGCAGATGCTGGACATGGACCGCGTCTCCATCGGCTACATCGAGCAGGGGCGCCGCTCGCCGCGCCTGGCCACGCTCTACCGCTTGGCCACGCTCTACGACGTCCGGGTCACCGACTTCTTCGACTTCGAGGAGACCGCGGACGAGGTCCTGGGGCGTCTCGTCGACGACGGGCCCGAGGCCTGAACCCATGTACAAGACAAGGGAGGGGCNGCGCCTCGACGGGCGCGGTCCCTCCCTTGTTCCCGCTTCGGGTCGCCCCTACTCGTGGACGTGGTGGCAGCAGCCCTCGCCGTGGTCGTGGCCATGCCCATGGCAGCAGCCGCCACCGTGGCCGTGGTCGTGGCCGCAGCCGCAGCCCTCGTCGCCCTCGTCGCCCTCGTCGTCGAACATGTCGGCCGCGAGGTACATGTGCTCGATGGAGCCCACGTACAGGGTGTGGAGGTCGTCGTCGGGATAGTTTTCGCCGTAGACCTCGGGCGCCGTGAAGCAGGCCTTGTCGAGCTGCTGGGCGTAGAGCTTGTGGCAGACGATGACGAGCTGGGCCTCCTCGAAGGCCATGGAGCCGTCCACCTGCATGGGGGAGAGGCCTGCGTCGAGGACCTTGTCGGTGTCGCGGCCGCTCGTGGAGCCGCAGACCTTGAGGGCGTCGCGCCGCTCCTCCCCGAAGAAGCTCAGCGTGAAGTCGTCGGACCGGTCCACGAACTCCTTGGTGTAGCGCTGCGGGCGGATGAAGCACGTGGCGANGGGGCNGTCCNAAAGGACACCGAGCCCGCCCCACGACGCGGTCATGGTGTTGAAGGCGGAGTCGTTGCCCGCGGTGACCAGCATCCAGTCGTCGCCGATCAGCTCGAACGGGTTGAACTGCAGGTCCTTGGGGTCGATTTCGACGAACTCTCTGGGCATTGTCCCTCCTTGTAGACGATNGNCGGCCCGGCCGGGTGCGGCNNTCGCCCTGCAGGTGCTTGCCCCTGCGACGGGCCCGCCCGTCGCGGCGCCGGCACCCTCCATGGTCCCAGCTTAGCCAAAACCGGGCTACGGCCCCACGGTGACGGACGCCACGGCGGCCTTGANGGCGGCGACGACGGCGGCGGGGGCGTCGGGGGACCAGGCGCCTTCGACGACGTGAACCTTGCCGCCGTCGGCCAGCAGGAGCTCCGTGCCCTCCATGCCGTCCTCCCGCACAGGGAGCGTGGCGCGCCACAGGCCGTCCGCGCCCCGCTCGACGGCCACGTCGGCGTCAGCGGAGCCGCCCTCGGCCGACGAGACGGTGCGGGCGAGTGCCTCCATGTCGTCGGCCGAGGAGACGGACGGCACGGGGCCCATGGCACTCGCCTCGGCGGTGTCGGCGGTCACGCGGGCGACGCTGCCGTCCGACGTGGGGGAGGCCCCCTTGACGCCCGCGATGTCGACCTCCGCCCAGTTGTCGGGGACCCGCACCGTGACCCCGCCCGCGGAGAGGGACGTGAACGTCCTGGACGGATCGGGCACGGACCCGCCGGACGCCCCGTCGGAGGCCCCCGCCGACCCAGACCCGCCGTCGACCGACGCGGAGCCGCCCGGGGACCCGAGCGGCGAGAAGACGTCGAGGCCGAACGCCACTGCGAGCACGGCCGCCACGGCGACCACGGCGGCCACGGGCAGCCAGCGCCGCCAGCGCGCCGCGGGGGCTCCCCCGTCCCGGCCTTCCCCGATATGCCTGTCGTCCATGGGCCCTCCTGCCGCCGGCTCTCGTCCTAGGGACCCTACCCGCCCCGGCGCCGGCCTAGCGCGGGACGGCCCCCGATGTGGAGACGAGCCCCTCCAGGGCGCGGGCGACCCCGTCCTCGCCGCAGGGGCCCACCACCCAGCGGGCCCGTTCGAGGACGGCGGGCTTGGCGTCGGCCACCGCGCAGGAGTTGGGGAACGCCCCGAGGACCTCGAGGTCGTTGTCGGAGTCGCCGAAGACGAGCACCTCGTCGGGGGCGGCGCCCACCGCCTCGGCGAGGGCCCGGGCGCCGGTGGCCTTGGAGCAGCCGGCCGCGAGCACGTCGAGGATAGGCCGGCTGCGGGTGGGGCTCACGAGGTCGAAGGCCGGGTACAGGGCGGAGAGGTGGTCCGCGGCCGCCCCGANGTCCGCCCCCTCGGGCAGGTGGATGTTGGCCTTNGTGAGGCCGGCCAGGGCCCCCTCCCCGTGGCTCGCGAGCCAGGGGCCGTCCACGACGACGAACTCCCCGGGCAGGCCCGGGAGCCCGCACACCCCGAGCTCGCCGATGCCCTCGCGCCGCACCCTGAGGGCGAGGTCGGCGAGGGCCGCCGGGTCGTAGAAGCGGGCGTGGACGCGCTCTCCGTCGAGGTAGGCGACCATGCCGTTGTCGAACACGCCGGACCGGTACAGGTCGCCCGTGCCCGGGCCGAAGAGCCCCGGCAGGTGCGCCGGGGAGCGCCCGGTGCAGGGGCCGAAGACCGCGCCGTGGGCCATGACGGCGCGGATGGCGGCCGCCGCGCGGCCGGTGAGCCCGGAGCGGGGCGTGTCGAGCAGGGTCGCATCAAGGTCGGAGAGGACGAGCCTTATCAACGTTTTCCTCCATAGGAAGGGGCCTGGGGTCACCCCACGATTATAGGGACGGCCCCGTAGCTGCATGGAGCCTGACAGCGGGCCCATCCCCCTGAAACAGAGGCGACACGGTCTTGGGGTACAGTCTTCGGCGCATAGGTGAACCCTTTGGACGAGGANTTTGNCGTNACCCAGNNCGANACTCACCCTATGGAGCGGCTGAAGGACGACGGGATCGACACCCCCGAGCGGCAGGTGGCCGCGGAGCGGGCGCTCGACCTCATNGACATCCCCGACGAGCTCAAGCACAACATGATGTTCTTCCTGCACCTCGTGCGCGAGGTGCTCGACGAGTACGACGGCGGGCTGCTCAACCTCTTTGACCGCCTGCTCGTGGACGCCGTGGTGGTGAACCTTCCCGTCACGGCGAGCCGCACGGAGATCTCCCCCCTCCTCGGCCGGTACTCCGCCGACGACGCCTTCGAGGACGCTGTGGCCACCCTCGACGAGCTGCCCGTCGACCGCGCGACCATGCTCGTGCGCGCCTTCACCGTCTTTTTCCACCTCGCCAACATCTGCGAGGAGGACTACCGCGTCCACAGCCTCGACGCCCGCGAGGCCGCCGTGGCCACCACCGAGGCCGAGGACCCCGTGAACGAGCTCACGGTGGGCTTCCACCACCTGATCGACGAGCGCGGGCGCGTGAAGGCGCAGGGTATCCTCGACCGCCTGGAGTTCCGCCCCGTGTTCACGGCGCACCCCACGGAGGCCCGGCGCAAGGCCATCGAGGGCAAGATCCGGAGGCTCTCCGCGCTCCTCGACGAGCGCGGCCGCCTCCACGGCATCAACCTCTTCGAGAACGAGCGGCAGATGAAGCAGGAGATCAGCGCCATGGTGCGCACCTCCCCCATCTCCCACCGCAAGCCCACGCCCGTCGAGGAGGCCGACACCGTCATCGACATCTTCGACAGCACCCTCCTCGACGCGGTCCCCGAGGTCTACCGCCGGTTCGACGACTGGGAGCTGGGCCCCAAGGCCGGCGCCGTGCCCCCGATGTGCCCGGCGTTCTTCCACCCGGGCAGCTGGATCGGCTCGGACCGCGACGGCAACCCCAACGTCACCGCCAAGGTGAGCCGCCTCGTGGCCGAGAAGTACCGCCTCCACGCCGTCAAGACGCTGGCCGCGCGCTGCGCCGAGGTGGGCCGCAACCTCACCCTGGACAGCACCTACACCAAGCCCTCCCGCGAGCTCGCCAACCTGTGGAACCACCATGTGGAGATGAGCGAGGTGCTCACNTCCAAGGCCGCGGGCATGTCCACCCGCGAGACGCACCGTGCCGTCATGCTCGTGATGAGCGAGCGGCTCCTGGCCACGGCCACNCGCACNGCCGACATCATGTACCGGTCCGTGGACGAGTTCCTCGACGACCTCCGCGTGGTGCAGCGCTCCCTCGAGGAGGCCGGCGCCCGCCGCGAGGCCTACGGCCCCCTGCAGAAGCTCGTCTGGCAGGCGGAGACCTTCGGCTTCTCCCTCGTGGAGATGGAGTTCCGCCAGCACTCCCTCGTGCACCGCCGCGCCCTCGAGGACATCCGCGAGCACGGCCGCTGGGGCGAGCGCGGCGAGCTCGAGCCCATGACCCAGGAGGTGCTCGACACGTTCCGCGCCATCGGGNCCATCCAGCGCAAGAACGGCGTCGACGCCGCNCGCCGCTACATCATCTCGTTCACCCAGAGCGCCGAGGACGTGGCCAACGTCTACGAGCTGGCGCGGCTGGCCTTCGCCCATTCCAAGGACGTGCCGCAGCTGGACGTCATCCCGNTCTTCGNGCAGGTGGAGGACCTCGAGCGTGCCGTGGACACCCTCGATCAGATNGTCGAGCTCCCGGATGTCCAGCGCCGCCTTGAGCAGACCGGGCGCCGGATGGNGGTCATGCTCGGCTACTCCGACTCCTCCAAGGACGCCGGCCCCACCGCCGCGACCTTCGTGCTCAACACCGCCCAGGAGGCCATCGCCCGCTGGGCCGAGCGCAACGCCATCGACCTCGTGCTCATGCACGGCCGCGGCGGCGCCGTGGGCCGCGGCGGCGGCCCTGCCAACCGCGCGGTGCTGTCCCAGCCCAAGGGGTCGGTCAACTGCTGCTTCAAGCTCACGGAGCAGGGCGAGGTCATCTTCGCCCGCTACGGCAACCCCACCCTGGCCCGGCGCCACATCGAGGGCGTGGCCGGCGCCACCCTCGTACACGCCAGCACCTCGACGCAGCAGGTGAACGGCGAGGCGGGCATCGAGTTCGCCGACCTCGCCCAGACCCTCGAGGACGCCTCCACGGCCAAGTACGCCGAGCTCCTCGGCACGGACGGCTTCGTGGANTGGTTCTCCCAGGTGACGCCGCTGGCCGAGATCGGCCTCCTNCCCATCGGCAGCCGTCCGGCCAAGCGCGGCCTGGGCGCCAAGTCGCTCGACGACCTCCGCGCCATCCCTTGGATCTTCTCGTGGTCCCAGGCGCGCCTCAACCTGGCAGCCTGGTACGGCCTCGGCACGGCCTGCGAGACCGTGAGCGACCTCGAGCTGCTCCAGGAGGCCTACCGCCGCTGGCCGCTCTTCACCACGTTCATCGACAACATCGAGATGTCGCTCGCAAAGACCGACGAGCGCCTGGCCCGCATGTACCTCGCCCTGGGCGACCGAGACGACCTGGCCGAGACCGTGCTCGACGAGATGGCCCTCACCACCCGTTGGGTCCTGGCTATAACCGGCAACGAGTGGCCCCTGGAGAAGCGCCGCGTCCTCGGCCCGCTCGTGCGCATGCGCCGCCCCTTTGTGAACGTGCTCTCGCTGGCCCAGGTGCGGGCCCTCGACCGCCTGCGCTCGAAGGAGGGCGACGAGANGGGCGACGAGGAGCGCGCCGAGCTCACCTACCTCATCCTCTGCACCGTGAGCGGCGTGGCCGCCGGCCTCCAGAACACGGGGTGAGAGACGGGTTCAGAGTGGGCAGACAAGGTACCGGGTTGGTTTGTCACCGCGCCTGAAAACGATTGAGGGTGCCCCTATTCGCTTTTTGGCGAGCTCTCGGCGAGCTCCTGGTGCTTTCAGTCGGAGATGAGATATGGAGGAGAAGTGAACGACCTTCGGCGATTGACAGGCACGCCCGAGCGGCGTAATGTTCCTTTTTGCGCTGAGGCGCACCAATTATTGCGGGGTGGAGCAGTCTGGTAGCTCGTCGGGCTCATAACCCGAAGGTCGTAGGTTCAAATCCTGCCCCCGCGACCACACGTTCACGGGCGGTCGNTTTTATCGGCCGCCNGTTTTTTGTTGCCCCGATCGCCCTCGCNTGCAGACCCGCTCGGCGAGCCGTCATCCTCGGATNACAACCGTCCAAACGACCCCTCCTCTCTCGACAGGCCAATCGACAATTGCGCCGGATCGATCCTGTGAGAGGAAGGAGAAGCCGATGGCAGCCATGAAACCCGAACTCGGCAACAGCGCAGGCACAGCCTTGGCTGTATCCACTGAGGGCCTCACCAAGCGCTATGGCGACACCTGCGTGGTGGACCACGTCGACCNCGCCGTNCNAGAGCACGCNGTNTACGGCTTNCNCGGCCCCAATGGGGCAGGCAAGTCCACCACCATGAAGATGCTCCTCGGCCTTGTCCACCCGAGCGAGGGGGCGGCCACGGTTCTTGGCTGCCCCCTTCTCCCGGAAAACCGCCTCGAAGTGCTCCGGGGCGTGGGCTCGCTCATCGAGAGCCCCAGCTGCTACCCCAGACTCACCGCACGGGAGAACCTTGAGATCGTGCGGCGACTGAGAGGCCTGCCCAAATCAGAGATAGACGAGGTACTCGCCATCGTGGGGCTTGACGGCCCCGCAGTGCACAAAAAGGCGGCCGGCAACTTCTCCCTCGGCATGCGCCAGCGCCTCGGCATCGCCGCGGCGCTCATGGGAAAACCGCCCCTGCTCCTGTTGGACGAACCCACTAACGGGCTCGACCCCTCTGGCATCCACGAGATCCGCGCCCTCGTGAAGTCGCTTCCCCACCGCTTTGGCATGACGGTCGTCGTGTCGTCGCACCTGCTCTCGGAAATCGACCAAATGGCCGACCACGTGGGCATCATCAACCGCGGGCACATGGTCTGGCAGGGCGCGCTCGAAGACCTCCACGCCATGGGGCGCCGATGGATCGCGCTGAGGACCACAGACAACCGTTTGGCCGCGCAGCTCCTGCCCGGTGCGGAAACAGACCCGAACGACCGCTCTTACCTGAGGATCAAGGCGGTCGACGACCGCGAGGCGGCACGGGTCTNGCTGGGCCTTGCAGGCCGAGGCGTAGGCATCGTGCGCATGGAGGGGCACGAGGAAACGCTCGAGGACATCTTCTTGAGGCTCACCTCTTTGANGGAGGTGCTCTGATGGCTTCCAACAGCCGGGGCCTTCGCATGGGATCCCAGGTTGCCCTTGAGTTCAGCAAGCTGCGGCNCCGCCACCTCGTAGCCGTCTGCATCGCCATGGTTGCCTTTGTGCTCTTGTGGTTTGNAAGCCAGGGGGCGAAACAGGTCGTGCGCTCGGACGACTACCGGACCGTTCTCTACAGCCTCCCCCAGATAAACGCCGTGATCCTACCCCTTCTCTCCACGGTGGTCGCCTCCACGGTCTGCGACATCGAGAACCGGACGAACNNGTGGAAAGAGCTCNTCACCATAGAACGCGCCGACAGCCTCTTCTGTGCCAAATGGCTCACCTGCGCCATCCTGCTCGCGGCAACGGTGACAGGCGAGGTAGCGGCNACGACGGCCCTCGGCGTCATGCTCGGGTTCGACCCCGTCCCCTTGGGAGAGGCGGCGGTCCTCTGGGCGTCGACGCTCGGGGTCTGCCTCTTCGTCTCCACGGTGGTCGAGGCCATCTGCTTCTTTGCGAACAACCAGTTCCTCCCCGTGGCCACAGGCATCGTGCTGTCGTTTCTCGGCCTGTTCTCCCTTTACCTGCCCCCTGCCGTCAGCATGTTCGTCCCCAGCGCCTATTTTGGGCTCCTGTCAACGGTGAGCATGACCTATGACGCGGCGTCCGGCTCCATCATCTGGGGCTCGGTGCCTTGGCCCCTGTGGCGGTCCTTGTTGGTTGCCGTGATCACTGCCGCCGCCTTTTTGCTCTCCTTGCGCGTCTCTTCAAGAAAGGAGCTCTAAAATGCTCGTCGCCTCCATCCAAGCGGAGCTTGTGAAACTCCGCCGCTCCCCTGTCTGGGTTGCCTTTGTGGCGCTACCGGGTCTTTCCGCCCTCATCGGCAGCGCAAACTACACGGCGAACCTCGAGGTCATCACGCCCGGATGGGAGAATCTGTGGACCCAGCAGACGCTCTTTGTCTGCTACTTCTTCCTGCCGGCCCTGCTCGGCGCAGGCTGCTCGCTCCTCTGGCGCCAAGAACATCAGGGGTCAAACTGGAACGAGTTCATGGTCCAGCCCGTCTCAACGCTCGACCTTGTGCTGGGCAAGCTCTGCGCAGGGTCGCTCATGGCAGCCACCGCGTTCGCGTCCATCCTCGTCTTCTACGGGTTTTCCGGCGTGCTTCTGGGGGTGCCTGGGCCATTTCCCACGGCCCAGGTGACAACCTACCTCGGCCTTGGGCTCCTTGGCTCCATCGTCATCGTCGCCGTGCAGCTTTTCATATCCATGCTGATAAGAAGCTTCGCGACCCCCGTGGCCATCGCGCTCGGNGGCGGCGTGTGCGGCCTCGTGNCCACGATGGGCGGCTTCGGCTGGATTTGGCCGTACTCCCTCATGCAGTCCGGCATGAACTCCAACAACCTCGTCGACCTCTCGAGCGGCACGATCCTGCAAGTCGTGGTCGCCTCGGTCCTCTACATAACGGCAGCGACGGCAGCGGCCTCGACCTGGCTCGGTCGGCACGACATCGTTGCGACGCTCTGAGCCGACAGCCCGCAGAACGGCCTTGTGGGACCATAGGGCGATGCAAACGAAAGGGGTCTCCATGGGCGGCGTGCTTGACGGCATCGCCAATCGCTGGTTCCAGTCCCCCTGGACGTCTGTGGCCGTGCCGGTGGGCTGTGCGCTCTGGGATGCGGTCGCGCTCACCCGGTTCGCGTTCCTGCTTCCCTTGGGCGCAGACGTTTCCAACCTCTGGATTCTCAACGCGTGCGCCACCGGCACGCTTGTCTGCGTTGCCCTGAGAAAGGCCTTCCCCTTGGCGTCGATTCTCGCCGCCAGCCTCCTTATGGCAGTGGCGTCTCCCGTCGACGCCGGGGCCTGCACCGGGGTGCCCGCGCTCGTTATGGTCTTCTACCTGGCGTCCCAGGGCACTGNGACAACCGCCGCCATAGGGATNGCGGCTGCCGCGGCGGCCTTCTGCCTCCCCGTCGCCTTCATGGGGGACGAGCGGCTCGTCCTTGCCCACACCATGGCCATGGCCCTCGTAGCGGCCGCGGCGCTTGGCCTGAGGACGGCGCTCGCACGGCGCCAAGCACAGCGGGAGGTCGTGGCCGAGCACACCATGGCAGAGAGGCTCACAGAAGAACGCGACCGCATGGCCGCCGAGCGGGACGAGGCAAAGGAGCGNNGCCNCATCGCGGCGGAGCTTCATGACTCGGTGGGCCACGACCTCACGGCCATCATCGCCTTGGCCGAGGGCCTTTCGGGCGGCANGGGCGACGAGACCCTAGACGAGGCCGTCACCGCCATCGACCGCCTTGCCCGGGAGGGCCTCAACGACACCCGCAAAGCGGTGCGGCGGCTCTCGGCGCTTCACGGGTCGAAGCAACGCGCCCCTTCGCCTGTCGCCGTTGGCGAGCCCGCGCTCAGGGACTGGGACGACATCTCCTCCGTGCTCGACAACGCCCGCGCCACAGGGGTCGCCGTCGCCCTCATTGAGACCGGAGTGCGCATGGAGGGAGCAAGGCGTCAAGCGGACACCGTGTTCACAGTGGTGCGCGAGGCCCTCACCAACGCGCTGCGCCACAGCGACGACCTTCGCCGCATCACGGTCTCTTTGGATCACGGCGANAACGGCACCTGCGCCGTCGCGGTGCGCAACGACGGGGCCGCGGCGCAGGGCAGAAAAAAGCGGGGCACAGGTCTTCGACATCTGGAAGATGCCGTGACAGGCTGCGGCGGATCCTTCTCGTGCGGCCCCGGTCCTGACGGAGGATGGGAGGTCCTCGCGACCGTGCCTTTAGAAGGGCGCCCAGGGAAAGGAGGGGCCGATGGCTGAGACGATAAGCGTGCTGCTCGTGGACGACCAGCCCGAGACGAGGCTCGGCTTCTCCCTCATGATGCGGCGCGACCCGGCCTGTGCGGTATGGGGTCAGGCCGACAACGGCAGGCAGGCAGTGGACGCCTTGGAGCGCGCCTCTGCCGCCGGNCGGCCGCTCCCCGACGTCGTGCTCATGGACGTGCGCATGCCGACCATGGACGGGATCGACGCCTGCGCCCTTATCTGCTCGCGGCACCCCGACGTGCGCGTCTTGATCCTCACCACCTACGACGAGGACGACTATGCCTTCGGCGGCCTCGAGGCGGGAGCGTCGGGCTTCCTGCTCAAGGACGTGACCTCGCGTGACCTCGTGAGGGCCGTCCGGGCCGTCGCCGACGGGGACGCGGTCCTCACGCCACGGATCACCCGAGCAGTCATCGNGCGCGGCATCCCCAGGGTNACGCCGGACTCNGAGNAAGAGCNCCTGCGGCGGGCGTTTCGGCGACTCACCGACCACGAGCTGCTCATCTGCTCCCTCATCGCCGACGGGCTCTCCAACGCCGAGGTGGCGGAGCGCCTGACGATCCAGACGGCCAGCGCCAAACGGGCCGTTTCCCGGATTCTCGCGAAGCTGGCCATGCGGGACCGCACCCAGGTGGCGATAGCATGGTACCGGGCCGAGATGGAGGAGCCCCCGGATGCTGCAAGGCACTGAGGGCCAGCGGAAGACGGGGGCCGCGATGATCGACGTGCTGTGTGTTGCTGCGGGCGGGGCCGTGGGGTCTGTGGCCCGCTACCTGCTTTCCTGCGTGCCGGTGCCCGGGGCCTGGCCCACAATGACGCTGATTACAAACTTTGTAGGAGCCGTGCTCATCGGCATCGTCGCCGGGCTCGCGCCCGCGCGGCTCTCCCCCCATGCCACCCTCCTCCTCAAGACCGGTCTCTGCGGTGGGTTCACGACCTTCTCCACGTTCTCGCTGGAGACCGTGACGCTCTGGCAGCAGGGTCGCACGGGGCTCGCCTGCCTCTACGCGGCGGCCTCGGTGGGGCTGTGCGCGGCAGGCGTCCTCGTCGGNCAGGCCGTGGCCGGCTCGCTGGCTCGGGGTTAGGCAGGCGCCGGACACTGGGCGGGGGCGGGCGGCAGAGGTGCCCGGACCGGGCCCGGCGTCAGCGGCCGCGGTGGCGGCGCTTCCGGCGCTCCTTGCGAAGCTCGTAGCGGGCCTCGGCATCCACGGCCTTGCGGTCGCGTTCGCGGCCCTTGCGCTCCCGCGCACACGCCTCCCGCTGGCGCGCCAGGGCCTCCTGGGCCTTGGTGNACGGGCCCCGGNCACCGAGGGTGCGGGCGACCTCGCGCTGACGGCGCTTGGGGTTTGTGNGCAGCGGGTCCTGCGGGCGGCCCTCCCCCATGGGAAAGCGGATGGACGACCACCGCGCCAGNACGAACCGGTGCAGCTCCTCGGCGGACGGCTCCGCCCCGAAGACCTGCCGCACGCACCCGTAGTGACTGCCGTCGACATGCTCCATCAGGCCCACCCAGAACTGGCCGTCGAAATAGACGGTGAGGGTGGACGACGTGCCGGTCATCCCCATGGCGATCCTCCTTTATGTGGTGGCGACGCGTTGGAGAAGGGACAACCAAGGAGGCAGGTTACTGGCGGCGTGGGCCGCGCCCCGACTACCCGACGGGGCCGTGTTTTCATCTCCGTGAGCCGATGGTAACAAAGGGAGGGGCCCGGCGGCAGGCGGCCGCCGCCGGGCGGATGCGGGAGGCAGAAATGTCCGGCCGAGGCAACAGGGGGTCAGGCCTGGCGGAAGAAGCGCTTGCCGAGGAGGCGGCCGGTACCGGCACTCGGGCCCCAGCTGNNGAGTCCACCGTCGTCGTAGACGCCGTGGGAGTCCATGCCTTCGACCTCCACGCCCTCCACGTGCTCGTCGAGGGCGGAGAGCGAGAAGGCGTTGAGGAAGCGGCCGTCCAGCACCTCGCGCCAGTCGTGCCCAAGGCCTCGGGACACCGACTCCAGATCCCCCATGACAAACAGCCCACGCGCAAGNCAGGTGCCGTCCGGGTCGTCGGGAATCTCGGGAAAGTGCTTGAGCACCCACTCCTCAAACATCCAACGAATCTCGTCGGGAAGGCAGGGAATGCGTGACGCACCGTCAATGGACAGCATGACAAACCTCCCATCAGCCAAAAGGAGACGCCTCTTACATTATCGTATCTCGATATATTCAGGCAAGATTAAGACTAGGGCCACCGGTCCCCGTCACAGCCTCGCTCGCTAAAATGGGGCGGTTGGACACTGCAGGAAAGGATGCCATGGCCCACCTTCACACCCCGCTCGTCGCCTTCTTTGACATCGACGGCACCCTCATCGACTCGGACCCCGAGTCCTACGCCAAGGCGCAGGCGCCCGGGGCCACCGTTGAGGAGCAGGAGCGCGTTTTTCTTCCCACCCCTGCCGTGCGCGAGGCCGTAAAGGAGTTTGTGGACGCAGGCAACTTTGCCTTCCTCTGCTCGGGCCGGCCGCCCTCGGGCCTGGCCCTCCTGATGGAGCGTGTCCCCTTCTCCGGCTACGTGGCCCTGGCGGGCGCCCTGGGCGAGATGGAGGAAAAAGAGCTGTTCTGCCACAGCGTCGATGCGGCCCTTATGGCCCGGGTCATCGAGATCTTCAACGAGTGCTCCGTGGCGGCACTGCTTGAGGGAACCCGGGGGTCCATGGTGTTCATGCCTGCCGGCGAGCACCCCGCCATCGACCTGTCGGTGCCCGTGACCCGGAGCGTCGAGAAAACCCTGGCCGCCATCGAGGACCTCTCCCTCGTCAAGGCCTTCTGGATGGCCGAGGAGAACGGCCGCCTCGCGCCGCGCCGGGCCGAGCTGGCGGAGCGGTTCCGCATCAGCGACCTGGGGGTGGGCGGTTTCGAGCTCACGGTTCCCGAGATCTCCAAGGCGAGCGGCATGGCCGACGTCCTGGCAGCCCTGGGCACCCACGGCACGGTCTACGGCTTCGGCGACTCCGAGAACGACGTCACCATGCTCGAGGCCGCCGACGTGGCCGTGGTCATGGACAACGGCGTGGCGTCCGTGAAGGAGCTGGCAGACGTCATTGCCCCGCCGGTCTTTGCAGACGGAGTCGCCACGATGCTGCATAGGATTCTCGCGGGAGAGCNGTAGGNCCAGGACCGCAGGAACGGTATGCGTACGATAAAGGGGACGGTCGCCAACAAGANGGCCGTCCCCTTTCGTTCGTCGGTACTCTCCAGCGCTTTCAGGCGCGCAAAGGGCACGCAATCGGACGCCGTCGGCCGGCACCGACGGCCCTAGCCGCGGACCTCCAGCAGCTTCTTGCGGAGCTCGGCCTCCATGGCGCGGAGCTCGGCCTCGGCCTCGGCGCGCTTNGCGCGGCCCTCCTGCTGGATCTGCATGACCTCGTCGAAGGTCTGGATGAGGCTCTCGTTGGTGACCTNGAGGGTCTCGATGTCCACGATGCCGCGCTCGTTCTCGCGGGCGATCTGGGTGGTGGACGTCTTGAGCATCTCGGCGTTCTTCTTGAGCAGGTCGTTGGTCATGTCGGTGACCGTGGTCTGCGCCCTCACGGCGGCGTCGGCGTTGGCAATGCCCAGGGCCAGCACCATCTGGCTCTTCCACAGCGGGATGGTGTTGACGACGGTGGTCTGGATCTTCTCCACNATGAGCATCTCGTTGATCTGNACGAACCGGATCTGGGGCGCNGTCTGCATGGCGATGGTGCGGGTGAGGTCGAGGTCGGAGAGCTTCTTCTCGAAGCGGTCGCAGGCGGCCGTGAGCTTCTGCACCGCCTCGGCGTCCTCGGTGCGGCCCGTGGCGCGGGCCTTCGCNGCGAGCTCGGCGAGCNGGCCGGAGCGCACCTCCTCCAGCTNCTTTCGGCCCGCCAGGATGTACATGGTGAGCTCTTTGNAGTACGTGAGGTTGAGGTCGTAGAGCTTGTCGAGAATCTTGGCGTCCTTCATGAGGGTGAGCTGCTGGTCCTTGAGGTGCCCCACGATCTTGTTGACGTTGTTCTCGGCCTTGTCGTACTTGGCCGTGAGGGCCTCCACGCGGCTGGCCCCGCGCTTGAAGATGCCGAGGAACCCGCGCTCCTCCCCCACCTCGAGGCTGCGGAGCTCGCCCACGACGTCGGTGATGAGCTCGCCCACCTCGCCGAGGTCCTGGGTGCGCACCTTCTCGAGGGCGCTCTGGGAGAAGTCGGCCATCTTCTTCTGGGCGCCGGCGCCGTAGGAGAGCACGAGCGCGGANTCGGCGAGGTCGACCTGCTTGGCGAAGGCGTCCACCTGGCGGCGCTCGTCGTCGGAGAGGAGTTCCTCGTCGAGGGAGGCCACGGGGACCGCGGCCTCTTCCTCCTCCACGGCCACGAGGGGCTCGTCGCCGAGGTCGGGGCTGAGGGTGAGGGTGGGTACGGGCTCGCCCGCGAGGNCGTCGAGCTGTTCGTCCATGGGTACCTCCTAGTCCTTGGCGGCCNNGCCGNCGCGATCGATGAGACCTTCCTGGGCGAGGACGTCGTTGAGCACGNAGATGTCGGCCGAGACGTCCCAGGTCATGNCGCGNAAGATGGTNTCGAGGAGGCGCTCGTAGGCCACCGCGAGGGTGTCGAGCGTGCCCTCGATCTCCTTGCGCGACGTGGAGATGTTGACGCCCTGCACCGGCTGCTCCTCGAGGTCGTCGTAGGCCTTGAGGAGCTTGACGGTGATGGGCAGGTAGTAGTTCATGAAGCGCTCGAGGTCGTCGGCCACCTCGGGGTGCTCGGACGCGTAGGCGAGGATGTTGGTGGCCACGCACTGGATGCGGTCCACCTTGGCCGACACGGCGTCGTCGTCGATGGCCGCGTTGGCCTCGTCGAGCTCCGACAGGTAGGCGGCGCCGCGCCGCAACAGGGGGCGCACCTCCTCGGGGGCGTCGTCCACGGAGAACGGCGCGTCCCCGGCATCGGCCGCCGGGGCGGGCCCCACGGGCTCCACCTTGGCCTCCACCCNCTGCGCCCGGCTGGCGCGGCNGGCCTCGGCGGCAGCGCGCTCCTGCTNCTCCACCGCGGCGAAGGCGGTCTCGGTGACCGCGAGGGTGCGACCCGAGGACGACAGGCGCCCCTCGCGGAGGAGGCCCTTGACGATGAGTCGCCGGGCGTCGGCCCGGACGGCATCGGCCTTGCGGCCCACCTGGTGGCAGAGCTCCGCGACGGTGCAGGCCTCGCGACTGCCGATGACGCGGCGGTAGGCGTCGAACCGCCGGGCGAGGGAGAGCCGGTCGACGCCCCCGCGCAGGAGGCCCACGGACAGGAACAGGAACACGGCGAGGATGGCCACCAGCCCCATGTNCATCNGACGGAGCGCCAGGGCGCCGAGGATCCCCAGGACGAACGTGATGGCGAACATGGCGCCGAGGAACGCGGCGACGGCGCCCGTGACGCGGAGGCCGGCCGCGGAGCCGTAACGGGCCGCCACGCGCTCCCGGGCGACGCGCTCCTCCTCCTTGCGACGAGCCTCGGTCATGGAGGTCGCCACGGCCTCCTGGGCCTTGCGCACGCCCTCCCCCGCCGCCGCGGCGGTGCGCTCCACCATGGTGCGGAGCTCGGCGAACTCGCGGCTGTCGATGGCGTCCTGGACCATCGACCCCAGCGACTGGAAAACGTCCTTGTCCCCGTTGTCTGCCATGGGAGCCTTTCCGCCGGGCGCACAGGGCGTGCCCGATTTCCTAGAATGGAAGGTGCTTTTTCAGCAGCCATTGTAGTCTACCCGCCCCATCCGACCATGCCCGGGGCACGGGGAGGGGCGGTTTCCTTGGTTATACTCGGCGCCTTGGTCAACGGAGCGCTCACCGTGGCCGGCGGCGTGGCGGGGCTCGCCCTGCGGCGCCGCGTGTCCCAGGGGCTGGGCGACTTCCTCATGGAGGGCCTGGGGCTCTGCGTCATCCTCGTGGCCGCGGGCGGCATGACCGGCTCCACCCCGGTGCTCGCGGTGGTNGCCTCCGTGGTGCTCGGCAGCCTCCTGGGTCGGGCGCTGGACATCGAGGGCGCCCTCAGGCGCCTGGGGGACCGGGTGCAGGACGCCCTGGCCCAGCGGTCCCGGGGGTCGGCGGCCACGGGCCGCTTCTCGGAAGGGTTCGTCGCGGCCACGCTGTTCATCTGCGTGGGCTCCATGGCCGTCGTGGGGTCGCTCCAAAGCGGCCTCTCGGGCGACCACTCGACGCTGTTTGCCAAGGGTGCCATCGACATGNTGGTGGTGGCCGTCATGGCCGCCTCCATGGGNGTGGGCGTGCCCTTCTCGGGAATCTGCGTCTTTGCCTACGAGGCGCTGCTCAGCGTGGGCGCGAGCCTGCTCTCCCCCATGCTCACCGACGCCGTCATCTCGGCCATGACCGTCACGGGCTCGCTGCTGCTCCNGGCCGTGGGNCTCAACATGCTCGGGGTCACCCNCATAAAGGTGGCCGACATGCTGCCGGCGGCGTTCGTCCCGGTGTTGTTCGCCCCCTGGCTGGNATAGCGGCCCCGGCCGGGTCCGCCGGGCGCCCGTGCGGGCCCTGGGGCAAGCCGCGCCGCCTAGAAGAGGCGCGNAGCCTCCCCGCGCCCGCCCGCCGAGAGGACCTCCTCGGCCTCGCGCGCCGCGAGGGCGGCCTCGTCGGGGACCGCGGCCTCCTCGTCGGGAGACCCCTCCACGGTGGGGAGCCCCTGGTCGCAGGGGTCGAACTCGGTGCCTCGGTAGGGACGGTCCTCGGATGCCACGGCCCTCTCCTTCCCGCCCGATCGGGGCGTCTGGGGTTTCCTGGGGCCTATGCCCGATGTCGGGCCGGTTTTTTCGCCGCCGCAGGCGAAGCCGCGGAATCTGCGGGTATCCCGTGGCGCCCGAGCACCTCCACGGGCGGCACGGAGTCGCTGGGCCTGAGCCCCGCGTCGCCGCCGTGCTCCCAGAGACNGCCCTCAAGGGCGCGGAAGGGCGCCGTCACCACGGGCANGCAGCCATGGTCGAAGGGCNCGGTGCCCGCGCCCACGAGCGTGAGGACGTAGGGAGCCAGGACGAACGAGGCAACCTGCCAGCCCACGCCGGCATGGAAGCACTCCGCCACCGCAGCCACGCACCAGGCGTAGCAGACCCACACGACGGCGGCGGGCACCACCCAGAACTGCTGGAGGAAGCCCGTGGGNATGGNCCAGAAGGCGCCCACGGCGGCGACCCCGGCGAGGGCGACGCCAAAGAGGAGCACACAGCGCGCGGAGCGGAACAGGAGGTAGGGGCCGTAGAGCGGCACGAGGAAGAGCCAGGGCCTCTCCCCCATGCGGCCGAGCGCCCGGCAGCCGCCCACGAAGAACAGCACGACACCCACCACGGCGACCGCGACCGCCAGGCCCACGAGGGCCGAAAAAGCGATGACGCCCATAGAACCTCCCACCGGTGCGCCCCGGGCCGCGTCGCCCGGGGCCGTCCCCCTCTCGGACTCATTCCCCGATTATGGCGGGACCTGCGCGCCATGGGCAACAAGGTGCGGGGTGCGCAGGAACGGCATCCAAGGTACGTGGCCGTCCTGTGGTCAAACGACGGGGGCATTGTGGAACCGTCCCGCCCGTGTCCCATCGGGACCGGCGATGCCACACCATGGGGCAAGGCAGAGACGGGAGGGGGCACCATGGGANAAGGGAGACGGGCCTTGGCGGTCGTGGGCACGGTCGCCGTCGCCGGCGCGCTCTGCGGCCTCGCGGTCTTCTCCAAGTCCAGCTACCCCACGATCACGGTGCAGCTGCCCGCCAACCGGGNGGCCGGTTACACCTGGGTGTGCTCGGTGAAGCCGGAGGGCTCCTTCGTCACGGTGGACACGCGCTACGCCCCCGAGAACGTCGACGACCCGGNCGGCGGCGGCGTGGAGACCTTCGTCCTCCAAAGCCGGAGCCAGGGGACGTCGCAGGTGTCGTTCGCCTGCGTCGACGGCGACGACGGCACCATCGACTCCACGGCCNCCTACGAGTTCACCACCGACGGCTCGACCATCCAGAGCAGCGGCACCACGGCCGACATCTCCGACGCCCTCATGGCGCCCTTCACGGCGGGGGGCGCCTCGGAGAGCGCCGCATAGGAAGGCCCCGAAGCGGAGACGCAGGGGGCCCCGCACCCCGGCCGGGGTGCGGGGCCTCCCCTGTCCCGGGACGGCGCTGGGGTCAGGCGAACGACGCCACGAGGGCCTGGAGGATGTCCACGGTGGCCTCGAGGGCGGGCACCGGCACGAACTCGCGCACGGAGTGGGCCAGGCGGCCGCCGGTGGCGAGGTTGGGGCATGGCAGGCCACGGAACGTGAGCTGGGCGCCGTCGGTGCCGCCGCGCGCGGGCACGCAGACCGGGGTCACGTCGCAGGCCTCCATGGCCGCCTTGGCGCGGTCCACGAGGAACTCGGCCCCGTCCAGACGCTCGGCCATGTTGCGGTACTCCCGCCTGACCGTGAGGCGCACGCGGCCCTCCCCGTGCAGCCTCCCGACATACGCGGCGGCCGCGGCCATGAGGTCGAGTCGTCCCTNGAAGGAGGCGGCGTCGAAGTCGCGCACGAGGTAGGAGGCGCGGCACTCGTCCACGGTGCCCGACACCCCGTGGCAGTGGAAGTAGCCCTCGTAGCCGGCGGTGTGCTCGGGGCGCCCGGCGGCCGGCAGCATCGCGTCGAACTCCTCGAACAGGCGGATGGCGTTGACCATGCGGTCCTTGGCGTCGCCGGGGTGCACACCCTCGCCGGTGAAGACGGCCTCCACCGAGGCGGCCGAGAAGCACTCGTAGTTGAGCTCGCCCAGGGCCTCGCCGTCCACGGTGTAGGCATAGGCCGCGCCGAAGGCATCGAGGTCGAGCAAGGCCNCGCCGTGGCCGATCTCCTCGTCGGGGACGAAGGCCACCGCGAGGGGCGGGTGCGGCAGGGACGGGTCGGCGAGGAGCCGGGCCACGAGGGCCATGACCTCGGCCACCCCGGCCTTGTCGTCCGCCGAGAGGAGCGTGGTGCCGTCGCTCGTGACCACGGCCTGCCCCGCCAGGGACGGCAGGTCGGGCACGGCCGCGGGGGTCACGGACACGTTGTCGGAGATGACGAGGTCGCCGCCCTCGTAGGTCANCACCTGCGGGCGCACGCCGCGGTTGGGGGCGTCGTGGGCCGTGTCGATGTGCGCGACGAACCCGAGGGTCTNACGGTCCGCGGCGCCCGGCGACGCCGGCACCCTGGCGGTCACGTAGGCGTGGTCGTCCACGGTCACGTCGTCGGCGCCAAGGGCGCGGNGCTCGTCGNCGAGCAGNGCNGCCATGGCGTGCTCCGACGGATCGCTCGGTACCCGCTCCTCGTGGTCGGGGTCGCTGGGCGAGTCCACCTGCACGTAGCGCAGGAAGCGGCGCAGCACGTCGCTCGTGTCGGGGCTCGCCATGACCGTCTCGGCATCCAGGGCCTTCATCGTGTGTCTTCCCTTCTCCATGGGAGGGGGCCCGACGGCCGGCCGCCGGGCCCCCTCCGCGTCTCTCCCGGACCCCGTCCTAGTCGAGGCCCATCTCCTTCTTCATGGCCGCGAGCTCGTCGTCCACCGCGGCGGACGCGCCGGCAGCGGCGTACTTGGCCTCCAGGGAGGCGACGGAGTCCTCGGGCTCGGCGTTGAGCTCCTCCATGGCGTTGGAGCGGTCGAGCATCTCATCGGCCTTGGCCTNCAGGCGCTNNAAGGCGGCCANGGCGCCCTCGGCGCGGTCGGCGCCGCCGGTCATGCGGCCCACCTTGTCCTGGGTCTTGGCGACGGCGGCCTTGGCCTTGATGACNTCGCNGCGGCNCTTGAGGGTGTTGATGTCGTTCACGAGCTTGTCGTGCATCTGGCGCATCTTCTGTGCGTTCTCGTGGGCGGCGTCGTAGGCGGCGATGAGGCCGGCGTTCTTGGCCACGAGCTCCTGCTTCTTGGCCAGGAACGTGCGGGCGTCGCCCTNCTCGCCNGCGGCGAGGGCGCGGCGGGCGAGGCCGTCGTACTTGTCGATGTCGGCCTGGTTGGCGTCGACCAGCCGCTTGCAGCGGGCCTCCTCGGCCATGACGCCGGCGGTGGCCCCCTTGACCTCGGCGAGGCTCTCGGTGAGGTCGCGGAGGTACTGGTCGACCATCTTGGCGGGGNCCTCCGCCTTGTCGAGCAGGTCGTTCACGTTGGCCTTGATGATGGAGGTGAAACGGTCGAGGATGCCCATGGCGCCCCCTTTCCCGACCCGCCTAGCGGGTCGTCTCGTCGTCGGAACCCGACGCCTTGTCCGCGTACTTCTTCTCGAGGTCGGCGAGGTCCTGGTCGCCAAAGGTCTCAAGGGGCTTGTTGAGCATCTCGTCGANGTGCCGGTCNCGCTNCTTTTGGCGGGCACGGCGCCGCCGCCAGAGCATGTACCCGCCCGCGCCCACGATGCACACACCGAGGCCGCCGGCGAGCATNAGCCCGGAGCGCCGGCCCTCGGCGNGGTCGGCCATGATCTGGACNGCCGTGCGCTCGAAGGCCTGGGAGAAGATCTGCTCCTCGGAAAGCGAGCGGTCGCCGTAGGCGCGGTCGAGCTCCTTGGCGAGAATGCGGCAGGCCTCGTCGTCCATGACGGAGCGGGCGGCCGAACCCACGGAGTAGCCGCAGTTGTAGCCGCCGGAGCCGTTGTCGCAGAACACGAGGACGAAGTGGCCCTCGTCGGAGAAGCTCTCGTCGTNGACCTGCTCGGCCATCTCCGTCAGCCGGCCCGTGGACGCGGTGGTGCCGTTGGGCAGGATCACGAGGTAGGGACGCACGCCGGTAAGGCGCCAGAACTCCTCCATGCCGCCCTCGAGCTGGGACGTGTTGTGGACCCAGTCGCCGTCCCGGTCGGTGTAGAGGGGCGTGACCTCAGCCGTGCCCTGGGGCAGCGCTGTGCGCTCGTGAGTGGACGACGCCTGGGGGTACGCGCCCGACGGGCCCGAGCACGACGACGGCGTGCAGCCGAACGACGTGGCGAGGGCGAGGACGAGGAGCACAGCGCAGACGGCGATGAAGACGGTCCCGCAGCCGCAACCGCCCGACGACGCCGGGGCGCCGGCTTGGCCGGCGGGGGATACGGGGG
>NZ_CAJMXC010000018.1:0-30543 GCF_905219715.1 Olsenella sp. CU969 | reverse complement strand
TTCCTCTCAACAGGCGCGGTGGCGAGGTCGCTCTTCTAGGGGTGTGGTACCCCGCCACCCGATAACGTTTCAAATAGGGGGACGAAAACAGCCTATCTGCCCCACCTAAAGCCTGCCTAAGGCCGTCGGCCCCCTCGCGAAAACAGCGGCGGCCCCACCGCCGCGCGCCGGGCGGTGGGGCCGCCGCCCCGGGGCAGGACCCCATGCGCGTCAGAGCNTNAAGAGGTAGCCCNCACNGCGCANCGTGACGATGTGCGAGGCCACCTGGGGACCCACCTTGGAGCGTACGCGGCGGATGTGCACGTCCACCGTGCGGGTGCCGCCACAGTACTCGAAGCCCCAGACGCGGTGGAGCAGGGCCTCGCGCGAGTAGGCGCGGGACGGGTGGGTGGCCAGGAACGAGAGCAGCGAGTACTCCATGAGGGTGAGGTCCACGGGCTCGCCGTCGATGGTGACCTGATAGGTNGNCAGNTTGATGGTCATGTTGTCGATGGTGACGAAGTCAGACGGCACGGTCTCCTCGCCGGGCCAGAGCAGGAGGGCCAGACGGACCTCGAACTCGGCCTCCGACGCGGTGGCCAGGAAGAGGTCGGAGCGGCCCTGCACCGGCATCCGGAGGGAGGGGAGTTGCTCTTCGTCCACGGAGAAGAGCCGGGGGATGCCGGAGTTGCCCGCCACATAGGCGTCTACCTTGTTGATNGNCTCGGACGAGAGGCCCGCGAGGTCGAGCAGGACGAGGTCGAAGTCGTGTCCTGACGAGATTGCCTGGTCGAAGGTGTCGGGCGTCGACAGGAGCACCGAGATGTCGAGGGAATGGGAGAGCTCCCGCATCCGCTCGTGCAGGCGGCTCGTCTTCGAGACGAGGAGGACGTTCTTATGGTGCTGCAAGCCAGGCCTCCTTCACAAGGCGGGGCGTCATCGCCGCATGGGCAAACAGTTGCACACAAGTAGATTGAAGTTTACCACAGCGTCCCGTCAGCAACTTGTAACAATTCCAAAGGGACGGGAGGGCCCCAGAGGTCCCTCCCGTCATAAAACAAAGGACGATCGGCCGGCTGCGACGACGGGCCTCAGGCCCCCTCGATGTTTCCGAGGAACGCCGCCGTGCGCTCGCTTTTGGGATGGTCGAACACGTCGCCGGGCAGGCCCTCCTCCACCACGAGGCCGTCCTCCATGAAGACCACGCGGTCGGCCACGTCGCGGGCGAAGCCCATCTCGTGGGTGACCACGATCATGGTCATANCGGAGTTCTCGGCAAGGTCACGCATGACGTCGAGGACGCCGCGCACGAGCTCGGGGTCGAGGGCGCTCGTGGGCTCGTCGAAGAGCAGGACGTCGGGGTGCATGGCCACGGCGCGAGCGATGGCCACGCGCTGCTGCTGACCGCCGGAGAGCTGGGCGGGCATGAAGTCCACGCGGTCGGCCAAGCCGACGGCCCCAAGCTGCCGCACCGCCTCGGCCTCGGCCTCCTCCTTGGTGCGCCCGAGGGCCTTCACCTGGCCGATCATGACGTTCTCCTTGGCGGAGAGGTGNGGGAAGNGGTTGAAGTTCTNGAACACCATGCCCAGGTGCTTGCGCATCTCGCACAGGCGCACCTTGGAGCTGCCCGTGATCTCCTCGTCGTTGAAGAGGATGTGACCCGCCGTGGGGGTCTCGAGCCGGTTGATGCAGCGCAGCATGGTGGACTTGCCCGAACCCGACGGNCCCAGCACCACGACGACCTCGCCGGGCCACACCGTGAGGTTGACGTCGCGGAGCACCACATTGNCGTCGAACGCCTTGTTGAGGTGCTCGATGCGCACCGCCGGGTGCTCGCCCTCGGCAAAGGCGTGGGTGGACAGGGTGCGGTCGTGCTCGTAGGCGAGCCTCGCCGCGGTGTCGGCGTCGAGGACGGGGTGCTCCCCGACGGCCTTCCTGTGGGACTTAGGCATCCTGGGCCTCCTCTCGGGGCGCGGCGCCCATGCGGGCACGGGCGGTGGCGGGCACGGCCGGGCGCGGCTTGAGTCGTGCAGCGCCGAAGGCCTTGCGGCTCTCCTCGGCGACCGCCTCGGCCGCCGGGTCGGGGTCGACGGTCTCGGCGTCGCNTCCCTCGATGCCCTCGGCCTTNGCCGGGCCCTTGGGGCGCGGCCCCTGGCCGGANTCGCTGCGGGCGAGGTGCTGCTCGACCTTGGAGACGATGCGGATGAGCGGCAGGGTGACGATGAGGTAGTAGATGGCCGCGGCGATGTAGGGCGTGATGTTGCCGGTGACCGTGGTGAGGTTCTTGGAGAACATCATGAGCTCCATGCCGCCCACCGAGGACAGCAGCGAGGTGTCCTTGTAGCCCGTGATGAAGTCGCTCGNGACCGTGGGNAGCACGCGGCNCACGGTCTGGGGCAGGATGACCGAGACCATGGTCTGCCNNCCGTNNATGCCNAGGGACTCGGCGGCCTCGTACTGCCCCTTGGGGATGGACTCGATGCCGGCGCGGAAGATCTCGGCCAGGTAGGCGCTCGAGTTCACGGCCATGACGATGACGCCCAGCACGTTGTTGTCGATGTTGACGCCGATCATGGGCAGGCCGAAGAACATGATATAGATCTGCAGGAAGAGCGGCGTGCCGCGCAGGATGTTGATATAGGTGACGGCCACGGCGCGCACGACGCGGTGCTTGGCCATCTTCATGAACGCGAAGAGCAGGCCGAGCAGGATGGCGAACGGGTAGGCCACCACGACGATGGCCAGACAGACGAGCCAGCCGGGAAACAGCGAGGCGAACGACGTCACGAGCAGCTGCGGCTTGAAGAACATGCCGAGGAACTGGTTGGAGTTCCACGCCGCCACCCAAGGCTGCTCGTCGAGCCAGTTGACGAGCGCCTGCAGCGGCGTGTTGGCGATGACCGCGATGGCCGGCGACGGCGCGAGGTCGGTCTCCTGGCCGTCGACGGTGGCGGTGCCGGTCACCTGCACGTCGCCACCCTCGGGCGGGAACCGCATGTTGGTGACCTCCACGCGGAGGAGGTCGCCGGCGCCCACGGGCTCGGAGAAGTCGAGGGTGAGACTCGTGCCGTCGACCTTGGCGTCGGCCTGCACGTCCTTGCGCTTGAGGCCCTCGAGCACGGTNACGCGGGAGNTGGAGCNGTNGAAGGAACCGTCCTGGGGCAGTGTCAGCGTCACGGCATCCACGCTCTCGCCCTCGTCGACGGTGGCCTCCCAGGTGAGTCGCGTGTCGATGCCGCCAATGACGCCGGAGCCGCCGTCCTCGTTGGGCTTGGCCGTCGCCTTGTTGACGGTGACGGCCTCGGCCGTGGCGGGCGCCACGGCCGTGAGGCAGAGGGCCGCGGCGAGGGGGGCACAGAAGGCGCGCGCGACGTGGCGCCCCTGCCGATCTGCCNNGTGCTTCATGGGAACCAATCCTCCTTCGGGCCGGCTACAGCTGCTCGCCGAACNACTTCTCCTGGAGCCTCGCTATGGTGCCGTCGTCCACGAGCTCCTTATACGCCTTGTCGATCGCCTCGGTCAGGCCGGGATTGTCCTTGGAGACCACGAAGCCGTACTGCTCGCCCGTGGCGATCTCCTGCTTCACCGCGAGGTCCTTGTAGCTGGTGTTGCAGAGGTGCGACAGCACGGGCAGGTCGGCCACGCAGGCGTCGTAGGAGCCGGTCTGGACACCCATGAGGCACTGGACGACGTCGTCCAAGGGCACCACCTGCGCGTTGGTGAGGTTCTCCTCGACCCAGGCCTCGCCCGTGGTGCCCGACTGAACGGCCACCTTGGCGTAGGCGTTGTTGAGCTCGGTGTCGGGGTCCAGGACCTTGGAGGAGGCCGCCATGACGAGCCCCTGGTTGGAGTCCAGGTAGGGGTCCGTGAAGTCGATCTCCTNGGCGCGCTCGTCGTTGACGNTGAAGGCGGAGGCGCCGATGTCGGCCCTGCCGCCCTGCTTGAGCTGGGGGATGATGGTGTCGAACTCCACCTGGGACCACTCGGCCTTAAGGCCCAGCTTCCCGGCGACGGCGTCCACGACGTCGACCTCGTAGCCCTCGCAGTCGGCCGCCGTCTTGCCCTCGGGCACGGACTCGAGGGGCGGGTAGGCGAGGTCCGAGAGGACCGTGAGGGTGCCCTCCTTGACCGTGGAGACGCCCCCCGCTCCCCCGGCGGACGACGAGCCGCAGGCGGCGAGGGCGAGGACGGTGGCGACGCAGACGGCCAGGGCGGCCAGCTTCGGTGCTCGTTTCATAAGCGTCCGTGCTCGTTTCATAAGCGTCCTTTCAGGGGGACTCGAACGTGGGGACGATACTACCATCCCCGGGACGTTTATTCGACGCCTCATCATACGTGCCGATAAAAGAAACGAGATTGTTATTCGATACTCCGAATATTTTCAGGGCAGGAGCCCGGAGACCCCTAGGCCAGCGGCGACCCGAACCACTTGGCCTCGAGNGACGCCACGAANTCGTCCTCCTCGAGGGCCGCAAGGGCATCGTCCACGGCCTCGCGCACGGCGGGGTCCTCGGACGAGAAGGCGAAGCAGTAGCGGCTCACGTCGTCCTGGTGGTGGCCCACCATGAGGGTGCCGAACATGGAGTTGAGGAGGTAGGTGGCGCTCACGTCGTCGTAGACGGCGGCGCTNTAGGTGCCGTTGGCCACGCCCGTGAGGCCCTGGACGGCGTTGTCCACCGGGACCACCGCGGCCTTGGGGAGGGTCTCGCGCACCCAGGCCTCGTTGGGCGACCCGCCCTGCACCACGACGGTGCACGCGGGGTCGTTGAGCTGCTCGACCCCNTTGNANGGNCGCTCGCGGGGCANCACGACGTCGCGACCCACCGACATATAGGGCGACCCCGCCTCGAGGGAGGAGACGCTGCCCCCGAAATCGTCGAGGGAGAGGGCGGAGGCGGCCATGTCCGCCGCCCTGTCGGCCACGGCGGACTNGACCGCNGGGAGGTCCTCNCACCGGCGGAACTCGAGGTCCAGACCCAAGCGGTCGGCCACCTCGGCGACGAGCTCGTACNCGANCCCGCGGCGCTGNCCGTCGGAGTCCACGAAGTCCATGGGCGGCGACGCGAAGTCGCAGGCCACCGTCAGCGTGCCCGGCTCCACGGTGGACAGGTCCCGCTCGATGTTCCGCTTGGCGAAGGGACCCTGGAGCGCCGCGCACCCGCACAGGAGGGTGCCAGCGAGGATGACGAGCACGCACAGGGCCGTGCGCGGCGTCGGACGCCTGTGGCCGTGTCTGACGGGTTCACCCAATGGAAAGACCGCCTCCCCGAACAAGCCGGTTCTCTCAAAGCTCTTTGAAACAAAGTAACACAACGGGGCCCACGACGGCCCCTCGTTACGGGTAGCGACACCCGGGGGACAACCGCTGGTAGAACGATTTTTAAGGTTTNNNTAAGATAATATCTTCTCAANGAGTTTATTCAGTAATGTATAAGGTAACCGGCATACGTTTCCTTTCAGTATAGCTGGGGGCACACAAAAGCCGCCCCCTCCGGAAAAGGGGCGGCCCAAGGCACCGCACGGGTCGTCGCAGGAAGGGCGGGGTCCTAATAACCGCCGTAGTNGCTGCGGACCTCCCAGTCCGTGACCGTGGAGTTGTACGACAGCCACTCGCGACTCTTCTCCTCCACCAGGAACTCGAAGGTGTGGTCGNCGAGGACCTCGCGCATGAGCTCCGAGGAGCGGAAGGCCTCGATGGCCTCCCCGAGGTCGCGGGGGAGCCGCTCGAACCCGGCGCTCTCGAGCTCCAGCTCCGAGGTGCCGAGGTCGGAGGTGTACTCCGGGGGCAGGGGCAGGCCCTCCTCGATGCCCTTGAGGCCGGCCATGACCGTGGCGGCGATGGCGTGGTAGGGGTTGGCCGAGGGGTCGGGCACGCGCAGCTCAACGCGGGTGGACTGGTGCTTGCCGGGCTTGTGCATGGGAATGCGCACGAGGGCGTTGCGGTTGCGGCGGCCCCAGGTGGCGAACGTGGGGGCCTCGCCGTCGGGGACGAGGCGCTTGTAGGAGTTCACCGTGGGGTTGGNGAGCAGCATGTACTCGGGCGCGTAGCGGACGAGGCCGGCGATGTAGTGGCAGGCGACGTCGCTGAGGTGGTGGCCGCCCTCGGCGCCCCAGAAGACGTTCTCCCCCTCGCCGTCGAAGAGCGACTCCTGCAGGAACATGCCGGAGCCGGGGCGCCCGGGGATGGGCTTGGGCATGAACGACGCGTAGAAGCCGTTGTTCTGGGCGATCTGCTTCACGGCGAAGCGCGTGGTCATGATGTTGTCCGCCGCGCTCACGGCCTCGGCGTAGCGGAGCGAGATGCCCTGCTGCGACGGCCCCATGGCGTGGAAGGAGTACTCCACGGGGATGGAGAGGCGCTCGAGGGAGAGCACGGTGTCGCGGCGCAGGTTGCGCGACGAGTTGGTGGGCGCGAGGTCGAAGTAGCCGGCGTCGTCCAGGGGCACTGGGGTCTTGGAGCTGTCCGAGTAGAAGTACTCGAGCTCGGGACCCACGTTGGGCACGAAGCCGCGGTCGGACGCGAGGCGGAAGACGCGCATGAGGCAGTGGCGCGGGTCACCCTCGAAGGGCTGGCGGTCGGGGGTGCAGATGTCGCAGAAGATGCGGGTCACGGCGTTGGACGCGGGGCGCCACGGCAGAAACTGGAAGGTGGAGGCGTCGGGGAAGGCCAGCATGTCGGACTCCACCNCGGAGGAGAAGCCGTTTACCGACGACCCGTCGAAGCCGATGCCCTCCTCGAAGGCCTCCTCGAGGTCCTCGGGCGAGATGGCGAACGACTTGAGGTTGCCGAGCACGTCCGTGAACCAGAGACGGACGAACCGGACGTCGCGCTCCTCGACGGTGCGAAGCACGTAATCGATGTCCTTGCTGGAGTTGCTCATCACTACCTCGCAATGGAAGGGGGTGGAGGCCGTCGCAAGGGCCCCTTGTGCATAGTCCTGACAACTGTTGCACAGGGGTGTTTCAGCTCTGTTTCTATGACCGGCGCAGGCGGCCGTGCGCGCCGGCGGCCCCGCCTAATGGCAGCAGGAGCGCCCCCTCCCCGCCGGCTTCACCGACGCCACGGCGGCGCGGGCCGCCTCCTCCATGGACTCCACGGCGTCGCCCGCCACGGGGCACGGGCCNNTGCCCGACCCGGNGCACACCGATGCCGATCCACAGCCGCTGCACCCTCCCTTGGCGCCGGCGCGGACCCGGGCGCGGACGACGAGGACGACGGCGACGACCACGGCCGCGACGACGATCGCATCGATCATGGGACATNCCCCCCTGCTTCCAAAGGCGCCGACCCGTTTGTGGGCCTTTTAAGTTAGCCTTTGTTTACTTATGTCGCGCCCTACTATAAGTCCAGCGACAAACCGTTCGCAACCACCGGAAAGGAGCCCACACAATGGCTCAAGACACGATGCGTCTCGTCCTCATCCGCCACGGGGAGAGCGAGTGGAACAAGGAGAACCTCTTCACCGGATGGGCCGACGTCGACCTGTCCGAGCTCGGCCGCGACGAGGCCTACAACGGCGGCGTGGCCCTCAAGGACGCCGGGTTCGACTTCGACCTCTGCTACACCAGCTACCTCAAGCGCGCCATCCACACCCTCAACCTGGTGCTCGACGCCATGGACCGCGACTGGCTGCCCGTGGAGAAGACCTGGAAGCTCAACGAGCGCCACTACGGTGCCCTCCAGGGTCTCAACAAGGCCGACACCGCCGCCAAGTACGGCGACGATCAGGTGAAGGTCTGGCGCCGCTCCTTCGACGTGCGGCCGCCCGCGCTGGAGCCCGGCGACGAGCGCGACGCCCACACCCAGCCCGCCTACCGCGACGTGCCCGCCGACCAGATCCCCTACGCCGAGTGCCTGGAGGACACCATCGCCCGCGTGTGGCCGTGGTTCCAGGAGGTCGTGGAGCCGCANATGCGCGCCGGCAAGCGCNTCNNCNTCGCCGCCCNCGGCAACTCCCTGCGCGCGCTGGTGAAGCAGTTCGACGGCCTCACACCCGACGAGATCCTCGAGGTGAACATCCCCACGGCCATCCCGCTGGTCTACACCTTCGACAGGGACTTCAACGTGGTGGACAAGCAGTACGTGGGCGACCCCGAGGTCATCGCCGCCAAGATCGACGCCGTGGCCAACCAGGGCAAGGCCAAGGGGTAGCTGATTGCTTTTTTGCTGCGCCCGGGTCCCTGCGCCTGAAAGCGGCTGAGGATGCCTTCAGCCGCTTTCAGGCGCATTTCGTCGCGCTCNGCGACGGGCCAACAAGCNTAGTTCGTCGCGGTCAGCGAGCCGACGGGCGCAGCATGGCGTAGGGTCCCACGTCGCAAAAGCCCAGACGCCGATAGATGCGGGCCGCCGCGGGGTTCTCAAAGAACAGCGACATGAACTCGAGGCCGCCTCTGAGGCAGACGTCGCAGAGCNCGGCCACCNCGGCANTGNCCAACCCGNGGCCGCGCCAGGCCTTGTCGGTGGCCACGGCGATGACCATGGCGCCCTGGCTCGAGGCCGCGCCCACGGACGCCGTAGAGACAATCTGGCCACGATCGTCGCGCGCCACCACACAGGGCAGCCCTGCGCCGAGCTCGTCGAGCTTACGGGCACGGCGCTCGGCGTAGATGCTCGCATCGTCCAAATGCAGCGAGAACTCGTCGATCGTCCCCTGGAGCCCCAGNCAGGCGTCGACCTCCTCGGCCTTGAGCAGACCCAGCTCCACGCCTTGGGGCACAGGGCCCACGGCGTCGCGATTCACCTCGCGCAGGCTTGCCATGGTGCAGGGCTCGAGGCGATTCGCAGGGAAGAACGGGGCAAGACGGGCCACGAGGTCGGCTCTGCCGTTGACATCTCCCGGAGCGTCCCCTCCCATGGAGCGGTCGATGAGGACCGCGGCCTCGGCATCGTCAAAGTCGCCGTCTCGGCTGTAAACCACGAAGTTGTCGCCATAGCGAAGAATCACGGCGCCCAAGTCCTTGTCGGCAGAAGCGGCCTTTGCAAGGCCCCACACGCAGAGCTGTCCCTCCATCCCCATGGTCTCGATGTCGCCCGCGATGAAGAGGCTCATCTCGGGCTCTGCGGCAACGTAGGAAAGGACGAGGTCGCGGTCTTTCTCGGTAAGGACGCGGTGCATGGGATCCCCTCTCCTTGGCTAGCTGTATTGACGGCCATACTAACTGAAATGGAGGGAGGCTCCCCTAGGGGCTCCCTTCCCCAGACGCAGTGGCCAACCAGGGCAAGGCCAAGAAGTAGCCTGCCGGGACACGGGAGCGGACGTCGAGGGCCGGGCACCCAGCGTGGGGCTCGGCCCTCCCTTGTGCGGCGGCGCCGTCAGGCCGGGCCGCCGCAGTCCAGAAACGCCTGGTAGCCGCTGCCAAAAGCCATGCCCAGGCGGTGCTGCAGGGCGATGGAGGCGCGGTTCTCGGGGAAGACCTGGGCCCAGGGGACGTGCCCGGCCGCGAGCCCGGAGGCGATCTTCGCNGCCTCGAGGGCGAGGGCCACGCCGCGGCGGCGCCACCCGGGGAAGACCTCCAGCATGCCCATGGAGCCCTCGGCGTGCATGCCGATGAACCCGACGAGCTCGCCGTCGAGGTATCCGCCGTCGATAGTGCCGGCCGCCAGGCGGCGCACGATCTCCTCGCGGGAGAAGTACTCGGGATGGGAGTAGCGGGCGATCACGAGGTCGGCGTGGTCCGGCCCGAGGGGGCGTATCTCGAGGGCGTCGGCCACCGGGGGCGGCGTGGCGGCAAGGTACGCGCACACGAGGTGCCCCTGGGGCTCGGAGCTGCCGGGGAAGGCCCGCGCCACGGCCTCGGCGGCCGCCCGACCGGTGACCTCCACCATGGCCGGCCGCGGGCAGCGGGACAGGAGCGCCGCGGCCTCGGCGGCGTCCTCCGCCCAGAGAAAGCCGTCGGCGCCCCCGATGGAGTCCACGTAGACCAGACCTGGCGCCACGTCCACCGGGCGANCGANGCCGNNGGCCAGCACCTGNTGGACGGGCACGAGGTCCACGTCGCCGGCGGCGACGCGCCGTGCGAGCCACACCGAGACATCCCGGTCCACACCTGCCACCCGTTCCCCCTTCCCATTGCCTGTCCCATCACCCGGACACTTTTGTCCCACATCGACGGACAGACTTCTCGGCTGTCTGGCTCCGNTCGGTCGTTTGGTGGTTTTCCATACGACAACTGATCTAAACCACCAAACGGCACGCTGTTTGGTGGTTTTTTGGACCTCCGCGCGGGGAAAACCACCAAACGGCCCTCGCCCAGGAGCCCGCGACCGGGCACCGGTCACCGGCCTCCAGCCCCTACAGCGGCCAGGGGGCCAGGATGAGCACCGAGACGACGGCGAACGCGACGGCCATGCCCTTCTGACCGGCCATGGCCAGGAGCACCACGAACACGGTGTCCACGATGGCGTTACCGACAAACCAGATGCCCCAATAGTCGGCCAAAGGCACGATGCCGGCGTAGCTCAGCACCGTGAGCACGATCTCTGCCACCAGCCATACCCAAAAGACGATGTTGATCCACTTCGACGCCTCGTAACGCTCCTGCCAGCTTGCCATGGCCTGTCCTCTCCTCGACGGTTCGCTGGTTTGTTCCCCATAGCAGGGCCCAAAGAACAGGAGGGCGCCCCCGGGGAGAGGAGGTCCGGGGGCGCCAAGCGGGGTAGGCGTCTATAGGCTGGCCCGGTTGGGCCCGNCCGGAAGGNTGCCGCTAGGCGGCCNTCCTCGCCGCCTCGGCGTGGCCCGCGCGCGCCTTGGGCATGGGCCGGAAGAGCTGGAACAGGATGGCGGCCAGCGNGACGAACGCCACCGCCGTCCAGACCCCGAANCGCCCCAGGGCGAAGAGCTCCCACAGCTGGTTGATGATGAGGCCCACGACCCAGCCGAAGCCGCACTGGTAGCCCACGGCCGCCCAGAACCACCTGGTGTCGTTCATCTGGCGCCGGATGGTGCCGATGGCGGCGAAGCACGGGGCGTCGAGCATNTTGAAGGCCACGANGGCGNTCATGGCGCCGAGGGAGAAAGTGCCGGCCACGGTGAACATCTGCTGGAACGTGGCCCAGAGGAGCGTGGAGCCCTCCCCCACCTCACCGAGGCCGAACAGCACGCCGAACGTGGAGACGAGGTTCTCCTTGGCGATGAGCGCGGAGAGCGAGCACGCGGCGGCCTGCCATGAGCCGAAGCCCAGGGGCGCGAAGATCCAGGCGATGGCACCGCCCACGGCGGCGAGCAGCGAGAAGTCCATGTAGTTCTCGGGCACGGCCCCCATGGCGGGCAGGAACCCGAAGGCGCCGTCGCCGCCCTCCCAGCCGGCGAGGCCGAAGTTGGAGAGGAACCACACGCCCACGCAGGCCACGAAGATGATGGTGCCGGCCTTCTTGATGAACGCGGAGACGCGCTCCCACACGTGCAGCAGGTACGACTTGAGGGCGGGCAGGTGGTAGGCGGGCAGCTCCATGACGAACGGGGCGGGCTCACCGGCGAAGGGCTTGGTCTTCTTGAGCATGATGGCCGACACGATGACGGCGGCGAGGCCCAGGAAGTAGAAGAACGGGGCGATCCACCAGCCCTCGGTGCCGCCGATGAGCACGCCCATGAGCAGGGCGATGATCGGGGTCTTGGCGCCGCAGGGGATCATGGTGGTGAGCATGACGGTCATGCGGCGGTCGCGCTCGTTCTCGATGGTCTTGGTGGNCATGANGCCGGGCACGCCGCAGCCGCTGGAGATGAGCAGCGGGATGAAGCTCTTGCCGGAGAGGCCGAAGCGGCGGAACGCGCGGTCCATGACGAAGGCCACACGGCTCATGTAGCCGCAGTCCTCGAGGAAGCACAGGAGCAGGAACAGCACGACCATCTGGGGCACGAAGCCGGGGATGGAGCCCACGCCGCCCACGATGCCGTCGAGGACGAGGGACTTCACCACGGCGGAGGCGCCGACCTGGTCGAGCCAGCCCTCGACGACCACGGGGATGCCGGGCACGTAGATGCCGTACTCGCCGGGGACGGGCTCGGCGGCCTCGGAGGCCGCGAGGAACGCGGCGGCGTCGACGTCGTCGTGGTAGGCGAGGGTCTGGCCGGCGGCCAGCCGGGGCTCGTCGGAGGCGTCGGTGAGCACCACGTTGCCCTCGCTGTCGAGGAAGTTGCCGTCGGCGTCGTGCACGGGGACGTCGGTGGCCACGACACCCGCGGCCTGGGCACGGGAGGCGAAGTCCTCGACGACGGCAGTGTCGCCCTCCTCGACGGCGTCGGCCACGCCCTCGGTGGAGACGCCGGCCTCCTCGGCGGCCNCGAGGTAGGCGTCCACCCGNCCGCTGTAGTCGTTGTCGGCGTACTCCTCGGACGCCTCGTCGTAGGCGGCCGCGGAGGCGGGGCTCAGGAACCAGCCGTCGCCGAAGACGCCGTCGTTGGCCCAGTCGGTACCCCAGGTACCCACGGTGGAGACCGCGAGGTAGTACACGAGGACCATGACCGCCACGAAGATGGGCAGGCCCAGCCAGCGGTTGGTGACCACGCGGTCGATCCTCTCGGAGGCGGTGAGGTGCGGGGGCGCCTTGACCACGCAGTCGGCGACGGTGGCCTCGATCCAGTCGTAGCGCTCGCAGGTGACGAGCGACTCGGCGTCGTCGTCCAGCCTTGCCTCGACGCCGGAGCGCACGGCGTCGAGGGCGGCCACGGACGCCGCGGGCAGCCCGAGGGGCTCCAGGGCGGCCCCGTCGCCCTCGAAGGCCTTGACGGCGTACCAGGGCAGGCGCGCCTTGTCGGCNACGTGGGGGGCCACGATGGAGGAGCACTCGTCCACGGCATCGGCCGCCTNGCCGGTGAGGAACGCGGGCGCAGGGGAGGCGGCGNNCGCGCGGCCGGCCTCGACGGCGGCCTCGACNNGGGCGTCGNGGTNGGTGCNGCGCAGGGCGCTGATGCCCACGACCGGGCAGCCGAGGCGCTCGGAGAGGGCGTCGACGTNGATGGNGTCGCCCTGCTTCTCGACGAGGTCGCACATGTTGAGCGCCACGACGCAGGGCACCCCGCACTCGCGCACCTGGGTGGCGAGGTAGAGGTTGCGCTCGAGGTTGGTGGCGTCGACGACGTCGACCACGCACGCGGGCTCGCCGCCGAGCAGGTAGTCGCGGCTCACGACCTCCTCGGGGGAGTAGGGCGAGAGCGAGTAGACGCCGNGGAGGTCGGTGAGCACCACCGACGGGTCGCGGCGCAGCGGCGCCTCGAGCTTCTCCACGGTGACGNCNGGCCAGTTGCCCACGTAGCCGTTGGAGCCGGTAAGCTCGTTGAACAGTGTCGTCTTGCCACAGTTGGGGTTGCCTATCAAGGCGATGTGCACGGTCTTGTCCACTGGGTCTCCCTTTCGTAGTGCCGGGGGCGGGCGACCCCCTGCCCCGCCGTGCGGGGCCCTCTCTCTCCTGCGGTCGGGCACCCCGCCCGGCCCTCCCCTCGGCTAGGCGGGGACTACCTCCACACGGGCGGCCTCGTCCTTGCGGATGGACAGCTCGTAGCCGCGGACGGTGAGCTCCACGGGGTCGCCCAGGGGCGCGACCTTGCGCACCGCCACGTGGGTCCCCTTGGTGATCCCCATGTCCATGATCCGGCGGCGGACCTGCCCCGAACCGGTGAGCCTGCGCACGGTGCAGGCCTCCCCCACCGCGACGTCGGCGAGGGTCATGACCTCGGCCATGGCTTCTCCTCTCTCTGCCTGTCGGGCAGCTGTACGACTGGTTGCGCGGCTCAGGCGCCGGGGGCGCAGAGGACCCTGCGCGCCGTCGCCTTGTCGAGCGCGAGCCGGGTGCCCATCACCTGGGCCACCGTCCCCGACACCGCCTGGCCCACGACGCGCACTGCCGCCCCCTCGACGAAGCCGAGGGTGGCCAGGTGGCGCACCACGCGCTCGCCGCCCTTGACGGCCTGGACGGTCACGGTCTCGCCGACCTTGGCCATCGAGAGCGGCATGGCCGGGACGGACGGGCCGCCGCGGCGGACGCCTCTCTTCTCCCTGACTGCCTCCATGGGGCCTCCAAAAAAGTATCGCGTCGTTAACTCGAGAGTATCTTACAGCTAACTCGTCACAAGTAAACCCGGGATTACTTTTTTTCGGGGACAGTGGGGCAGGCCGTGGCCGGCGAGGCGGGGGCACGGGGCGAGAGGGGCCACCGAGCCCCCGTCGGTCGGGCGGCCGCCGACCGGGCCCGTCGGCGCGCACGGGGAACGTGTTGTTTGGGGACGAAACGGCGACCGGCCGGGACAAGGTCCGCCGGCACTGATATTCTGCCGTTGGTATATCACCGACCGTGGATGGAGAGATCTATGCCAGAACCGCGCACGCGCCTCGTGGGCCGCGCCGGAGTGAGCGCGGCGGACTGCATGCGCATCTTCCCCCGCGAGGAGAAGGAGTCGGGGTCGGCCTACGCCTACCGCATCCTCTCCTACAACATCATGATGCTCTACATGCCCCCCGGGGCCTGGATCCGCGAGTCGTCCGTGGCCNAGATCCTCGAGGTCTCCCGCACGCCCGTCCACGAGGCGATGGGGCTGCTGCGCGACCGCTCGCTCGTGGAGGTGGCGCCCCAGAGCGCCACGCACGTCTCCCGCATCTCGGTGAGCGAGCTTCGGCAGTCGTTCTACATGCGCGTGGCCGTGGAGCCCCTCGTGGTGACGCAGCTCGCCNGCAACGTCTCCCCCGAGACCGTGGCCGAGCTCTCCTCCATGGTGGACGCCATGGAGGAGGTGGCCGAGTCGCGCTTCAACGAGGCGGAGTTCATCCGCCTGAACGAGGTGTTCCACGACACCCTGTACCGCGCCGCCGGCAAGGGCTACGTGTGGCAGTCGCTCAAGAAGACGGGCACGGCGTTCGACCGCACCCTCAACATGGGCGTGCTGTTCGGCTACACGGTCCCCTCCGTGTCCACCCTGCGCCAGGTCGTGGGCTTCCTCGCCTCGGGCGGCGAGAACCGCAAGGAGGCAGCGACNGCNATCCACGAGCAGCTGAGCAGCTACACCACCTACCTGGAGCAGCTCCTCACCGACTTCCCGGACTGCTTCCTCACCTCGTCGTAGCCCGCGCCGCACACGACCCGTGCCCCCGTGCGGCCCCGGACCGTCTCCGTGCGGTCCGGGGCCGTTCGCGGATTGGGCGACGGCCAAGCGCTCGGTAGGGACTGTTTTTAGGTACGGTTTCAGCCACAGGCGCGGACGGTCGTGCCGTCCGCATCCCCCCGAGGAAAGGACAGCCCATNGGTGTTCGTGCAGAAGAGNCCCTCGACCNCANTTACGACGGGCTCACCGACTACCTGAGCCACAACCACTCGGTCTATATGGCCCTCGGCGACGCCATGTACTACCTCACCGACGTCAANGCCNACTACNGNCGCGCCNAGGACACCTCCAAGCTCAACCACAAGGGCCACTACTCCGACTGCAGCGAGCTCGTCCCCACCATCGGCGAGTTCCTCGGCCTCCCGTGGGTCGACGGCAGGACCGTCGCCGACGTCGCGGACGAGGTCACGTTCTACGCGAGCACCAAGCCCCGCTCCGAGGTCGAGGCCGAGGAGGCCGCGGNGGCGGAGGCATAGGGACGTATCGAAACGATTGAATGAGGGGCACGGGAATCGGTTAGAATCGTGTCCGGTAACGGCGGCGGGCAGACTCGGCCCCGCCGCCTTTCTCATGGCGCATCGGGACCCCGGCAGGCGCCGCCCCGCAGGCACGCTCAGCCCGCCAGGATGGCGTCGCCCAGCCCCTCCACGGAGTCGACGAGCTCCGTGGCGCCGTGGGCGGAGAGCCACTCCGGGTCGCGGAAGCCCCAGGTCACCGAAAGGCACGGGATGCCGGCATTGGCCGCCGTGGCCACGTCGACCTCGGAGTCGCCCACATAGACGGAGTTCGACTGGTCGGCCTCGAGGGCCGCCATGGCGGCGTAGACCATGTCGGGGTCGGGCTTGCGGGGGATGTCGTCGCGCTGGCCGAGGACGAAGTCGAACACCCCCGGGAAGTGCAGGTCCATGAGCTCGCAGACCGCGAAGTCGCCCTTGATGGACACCACGGCGCAGCGCACGCCGGCGGCGCGGAGGCGGCCCACCATGGCCACGACGCCCGCGTAGGGCCGGGTGTGGTCGTTGCAGTGGTCGGCGTAGTAGGCGCAGAAGTCCTCGAAGACGGCGTCCACCTCGGCCTGGGGCGTGCCCTCGGGGCAGGCGTCGGCCATGAGACGCCTGAGGCCGTTGCCCACCATGGCGCGCACCTCGGCGCGTGTGTAGGGCGGGAAGCCGTGGGCGTCCAAGGTGTGGTTGAGGGCGAGCTGCAGGTCGTCCAGGGTGTCGAGGATGGTTCCGTCGAGGTCGAACACGGCTGCGGCGTACATGGGTTTCGGCTTCCTTTCGGGGTGCTGGGGATACCGGGGGCGTGGCCTCGCCGGTCGCACCNGTTGCTATGATAGGTGACCGTGCGCACGTTACGCCGTCTACGCAACCTGCGCCGTCTTGGAGCAAGCCGCCCGCACCGGCACGGGGCGGCAAGACGAAAGGAACCACAGTGTCAGAGTTCTGCATGGCCACCCACACCGCAGGCGAGCTCCGCTCGTCCGACATCGGTCAGGACGTCGTCCTGTGCGGGTGGGTGTGGCGCCGCCGTGACCACGGCGGCCTCATCTTCGTCGACCTGCGCGACCGCGACGGGGTCACCCAGCTCACGTTCGACCCCGACAACTCCGGCGGGGAGGCCTTCCACACCGCGGAGGCCATCCGTCCCGAGTGGCCCATCATGGTCTCGGGCACCGTGCGCGCCCGCCCCGAGGACACCGCCAACCCCAACCTGCCCACCGGCGAGGTCGAGGTGCTCGTCCACGAGGTCGTGGTGCTCAACACCAGCANGACCCCGCCCTTCCAGATCGAGGACGGCATCGACACCGCCGAGGACACGCGCCTGCGCTACCGCTACCTCGACCTGCGCCGCCCGGAGATGCAGAGGAACCTGAAGCTGCGCAACGACTTCACCTGCGCCATCCGCTCCGCGCTCCACGGCGAGGACTTCCTCGAGGTCGAGACACCCACGCTGGCCAAGTCGACCCCCGAGGGCCCCCGCGACTTCATCGTCNCCTCGCGCATCCAGCCCGGCAACTTCTACGCCNTGCCCCAGAGCCCGCAGCCGCTCAAGCAGCTCCTCATGGTGGGCGGCGTCGAGCGCTACTACCAGGTGGCCAAGTGCTTCCGCGACGAGGACCTGCGCGCCGACCGACAGCCCGAGTTCACCCAAGTGGACCTCGAGATGAGNTTCGTCACCCAAGACCAGGTCATGGCCATGGTGGAGCACGTGCTCAAGGAGGCCTTCTCGGCCGTGGGCGTGGACTTCGAGACCCCGCTGCGCCGCATCCCCTACTGGGAGGCCATGGACACCTACGGCTCCGACAAGCCAGACACCCGCTACGGCATGCACCTCATGGACGTCAGCGACATCTTCAAGGCCAGCCGTTTCAAGGTGTTCGCCGGCGCCGCCAACACCGAGGGCGAGCGCGTCAAGTGCATCAACGCCAAGGGTGCCGGCGCGTGGCCCCGCGCCCAGATCGACAAGCTCGAGAAGGTGGCCAAGACCCTGGGGGCCAAGGGCCTGGCCTGGATCGCCTTCCGCGAGGACGGATCCGTGAACTCCCCCATCGTCAAGTTCTTCTCCGACGACGAGATGGATGCNCNCAAGGCGCGCGCCNNCGTGGAGCCCGGCGACCTCGTGATGTTTGCCGCCTGCGCCCGCAAGGAGGCCGACGAGATCCTCGGCGGCATGCGCTGCCACATGGCCGACGCCCTGGGCATCGAGCGCGAGGGCCACGACTTCCTCTGGGTNGTTGACTTCCCCANGTTCGAGCAGGACAAGGCCACCGGCCGCTACAGCGCCGAGCACCACCCGTTCACGCTCCCCGTGGAGCAGGACATCCAGCTCATCGACTCCGATCCGCTGGCCGTGGGCTCCTACACCTACGACTTCGTCATGGACGGGTTCGAGGCCGGCGGCGGCGGCCTGCGCATCCACAACGAGGAGCTGCAGCTCAAGGTGCTCGAGCGCCTGGGCTTCACCGAGGAGAAGGCCCGGGAGCAGTTCGGGTTCCTCCTCGAGGCCCTCTCCTTCGGCGCGCCCCCCATGGGCGGCTTCGCCCTGGGCCTCGACCGCGTGTGCATGCTGCTCGTGGGGGCCGGCTCCATCCGCGACGTCATGGCGTTCCNCNAGACCTCGANCGGCTCCGACCTCATGCAGGGCGCCCCGAGCCAGNNGTCGTCGGCACAGCTCAAGGACGTGAGCCTGCGGGTGGACTAGGTAGGCCGCGGCGGCAGCCCCGTCGCAGCGGCAGTCCCCGGTCAGGCCCCGGCGCGGCGCCCCCGGCGGCGTCAACCCCCGGTCGAAACCTGAACGCGACTGGGGGCACCGTCTCCCGCACCTGAATGCGGATGAGGGCGGATTTCCCGTCCCTGAACACCGATGAGGGCGGCTTCCGACGCAGAACCACGTCGGAAGCCGCCCTCAATCGCGTTCAGGTGGCGTTGCGGCAGACGGCGCCGGTGCCAGGCGGCGTCACGCCCAGGCGGCGTCACTGCTCCACGGGCTCCTCCACCGTCTCCACCGACAGCGTNTCCCGCAGCTCCTCGGGGGCAGGAACCCGCCTCTCGTTGCGAGGCGGCACCGGGGCGTCGTCGGGCTCGTCGCGGCCCATGGCCAGAANCTCGGGAAGCTGCATGCGGTAGCCGTTCTCGGTGNNGTTCNTGCGCGGGGAGCGCTTCATGTAGGCCTTGACCTGGGCCTGGGACTNNTTGATGCCCTGGAGGGTGCCGGCACCGGCCACGCAGCCGCCGGGGCAGGCCATGCCCTCGATGAGATAGCCGGGATACTTGCCCTTGACGGCGTCGCGCATCATCTTGCGGCACTCGTCGAGGCCCTCGGCGGCGAAGACGTTGACCTCGCGGTCAGGCTCCATGCGCTTGACGGCGTTGACCACGGCGTTCGCCACGCCGCCCGAGACGGCGAAGCCGCGGCCGTCGGCGCTGGCGGCCCCGAAGTCGTTGTCGTCGGGCTTGGGCAAGGCGGTGTAGTCGACCTCCAGGGCCTCCATCATGCCCGCCACCTCCTCGAAGGTGAGGACGAAGTCCACCTCGGAGCGCACGGAGGTGCGCATGGCCTCGAGCTTCTTGGCCGAGCAGGGCCCCACGAACACGATCTTGGCGTCGGGGTGCTGCTCGCGCAGGAACCGGGCCGTGAGGGTCATGGGGGTGAGGGCCATGGAGATGCAGTTGGCGTTGTCGGGGAACTCCTTCTTGGCCATGGAGGCCCAGGCCGGGCAGCACGACGTGGCCATGAACGGAAGCTTGTCGGGCACCTCCTCGAGGAAGTCCTCGGCCTCCTGCACCGTGCAGAGGTCGGCGCCGATGGCCACCTCCTCCACGCCGGAGAAGCCCAGGATCTCGAACATCTCCCGCAGCTTGCCCACGTCGCCGCGACCGCCGTACTGGCCCACGAAGGCCGGGGCCACGGCCGCGATCACCTCGGCGCCACTCTTGATGGCCTTGATGACCTGGAAGATCTGGCTCTTGTCGGCGATGGCGCCGAAGGGGCAGTTGATGAGGCACTGGCCGCAGGAGACGCAGCGGTCGTAGTCGATGTCGGCGCGGCCCTGCTCGTCGGAGCCTATGCAGTGCATGCCGCAGGCGGCGGCNCAGGGGCGGTTGCGGTGCACGATGGCACTGTAGGGGCACACGCCGGCGCACCGGCCGCACTTGATGCACTTGTCCTGGTCGATGTGCGCCCGGTGGTTCACGAAGGAGATGGCGTCCTTGGGGCACACCTCCTGGCAGGGGTGGGCGAGGCAGCCCTGGCACTGGTCGGTGACCTTGTAGGAGTTCTCCGGGCACGCGTGGCACGCGAACTTGATGATGTTGACGAGGGGCGGCTCGTAATAGGCCTCGGGGCGCTCGGCCTCCTTGAGGCCGTCGGAGATCTTGTTGGGCTCGTCAACCGGCAGGAGGTTGAGGCCCATGGCCAGGCGGATGCGGGNGCNNACGATGGCGCGCTCGATGAAGATGCTCTCGCGGTACGTGGCCTTGTCGCCGGGGAGGATCTCGTACGGGAGACGGTCCGCCCAGTCGGGGTTGACGTCTCCGGCGAGGTAGGCCGCGCGGGCCACCTCCCGGAACACCTGGCGGCGGATCTTGGTCAGGTTGGTGTAGACCCCTCGCATGGTGTCGGGCATGGGTGCTCCTCTCCCCCGCCCGGGGCGGGCGGCGCGGACTCTCGGCATAGTGGTTTCATGATACGCGCCGCGAACGCCCAGGGCGGTGAGGACGGGGACGCCGCTGCCGTGCGGGAAAAGACATGCCCGCCGGTGCCGGGACGCGGACGGCGGCACGGCACCGGCGGTGGGACAGAAGTGCCCGACCATTGGGACAGAAGTGTCCGGGTGATGGGACNGGGCGGCTATGCGAACTGGGAGTTGTACAGCGTCGCATACGCCCCGCCGGCCTCCAGGAGGCTGTCGTGGGTGCCCTGCTCGACGATGGTGCCGTGGTCCATGTAGAGGATCAGGTCGGCGTCGCGGATGGTGGAGAGGCGGTGCGCGATGACGAAGCTCGTGCGGCCGTGCATGAGCCGGTCCATGGCGCGGCCGATCTCCACCTCGGTGCGGGTGTCCACGCTCGACGTGGCCTCGTCGAGGATGATCACCGGCGGGTTGCGCAGGAACACGCGGGCGATGGTGATGAGCTGACGCTGGCCCTGGGACAGGTTGGAGCCGTCGTTGTCCACCACGGTGTCGTAGCCCTGGGGCATGGTGCGGATGAAGTGGTCCACGCGGGCGGCCTTGGCGGCCTCCACGATCTCCTCCCGGGTGGCGTCGGGCTTGGCGTAGGCGATGTTGTCGGCGATGGTGCCGCCGAAGAGCCAGGTGTCCTGGAGCACCATGCCGAAGTTGTCGCGCAGGCCGTCGCGGGTGAGCTCGCGGGTGGGGACGCCGTCGAGCGTGATGCGGCCGCCGTCGACCTCGTAGAAGCGCATCAGGAGGTTGATGAGCGTCGTCTTGCCGGCGCCCGTGGGGCCCNCCACGGCCACCTTCTGGCCTGGCAGGACGCCGAAGGAGACGTCGCGCATCAGGGGCTTCTCGGGGTCGTAGCCAAAGCGCACGTGCTCGAAGGTCACGGCGCCGGAGGCGTCGGCCACCACCATGGGGTGGTCGCAGTCGGGCTCCTCCTCGGGGGCGTCCAACAGCTCGAAGGTGCGCCGGGCGGAGGCGAGGGCGCTCTGGAGCGAGTTGACCATGTAGGCGGCCTGGACGAAGGGCTCGGCGGCCATGTTGACATACTGGAAGAACGCCTGGGCCACACCCACCGTCATGGCGCCCGAGAGCATCATGNCGCCGCACGATACGNCGATGACGGCCAGCGCCACGCGCTGGATGGTGCGCATGACCGGGTTCATGGAGCTCATGGCGATGTCGGCGCGGCGGGTGGCCACGCGGTTGGCGTCGGCGAGGCGGCGGACCTCGTCGTAGGTGGCCTGCTCCTGGTTGCAGGCGCGGATGACGTTGCGGCCGGTGTAGTACTCCTCCACGAGGCCGGTGAGCGCCNCCAGGGTCTCCTGCCGCTCGTCGGCCGCACTGAGGGTGCGCTTGGAGATGAGGCCGCAGAGGACGCCCGAGAGCGNCATGAAGGCCAGGTAGACGAGGGTGAGGCCCACNGAGTANTAGATCATGACGCCGAGCACGCCCGCGATGGTTCCCACGGCGGTGATGAGCTGGAGGAGGCCCGTCTGCATGGTCTCGCTGATCTTGTCGAGGTCGCCGGTCACGCGGGTGAGCACCTCGCCGGGCTGATGGCCGTCGAAGAATCGCAGGGGCAGGCGGTTGAGCTTGGCGGCGATGGACTCGCGGAGCTGCAGGTTGAGGGTCTCGGCCACCGATGCCATGAGCTGCACCGACGCCCAGTAGAAGACCACCTGGAGCACGTAGAGCAGCGTGAGGAGGGCGAGCGACGAGCCCAGGGGGTCCCAGGCGATGGAGAAGGACCCCTCCCCCGCCAGGGTAGGCTGCACGGCGGCCCACAGGTCGTTGACGGCCACGGCGCTCTGGAAGGGCGCCCATATGAAGACCACGAGGTNGAGNANGCGGAGGACGAGGACAGCCATGAGGCGCGGGCGCTGGGGGCCCAGCTGCCCGAAGAGGCGGGCCGCGATGCCGAGGCGGGATCCGGGGTTCATCATGACAGCACCTCCTGCTTTGTCTGGGACGCCACGATCTCCCGGTACACGGGGCACGCGGCCATGAGCTCGTCGTGGGTGCCCAGGCCCACGGGGCGGCCCTCGTCGATGACGAGGATCTGGTCGGCGTGGCGGATGGTGCTCACGCGCTGGGCGATGATCAGCACCGCGGCCTCGGCGGTCTCCCCCGCAAGGGCGGCGCGCAGGGCGGCGTCGGTCTTGAAGTCCAGGGCAGAGAAGGAGTCGTCGAACACGTAGAGCTCCGACCTGGCCACGAGGGCGCGGGCGATGGCCAGACGCTGGCGCTGGCCGCCGGAGAAGTTGGAGCCGCCCTGGGCCACCGGGGCGTCGAGGCCCTCGGGCAGGCCGCGCACGAAGTCGGCCGCCTGGGCCACCTCGAGGGCGTGCCAGAGCTCGTCGTCCGTGGCGTCGGCACGCTCCCAGCGGAGGTTCTCCGCGATGGTGCCCGAGGCAAGCCACGCCTTCTGCTGCACATAGCCGATGCGCCCCCTGAGGGCGCGCTGCGTCAGGTGGCGAACGTCCACGCTGTCCAGCTCGAGGGAGCCCTGGGTCACCTCGTTGAAGCGCATGATGAGGCTCGCGATGGTGGACTTGCCCGAGCCCGTGCCGCCGATGATGGCGGTGGTGGTGCCGGGCCAGCACTCGAGGTCGATCCCCGTGAGGGCGTCCTCCCGCGCGTCCTGGTAGCGAAAGCGCACGCGCGAGAACCGCAGGGTGGGCACGCCCTCCTCGGGCGAGGGCCGGTCGACGGCGTCCGGGAGGTCGTCGATCTCCGGCGCGTAGTCGAGCACCTCCTGGATGCGGCTGGCGCACTCGAGGGCGCGGGGCACCATGATGAACACGAACTGCGCCATCAGGATGTACATGAGCACCATGATGGCGTACTCCACGAGCGCCGTGATGTCGCCGATACCCAGCTCGCCCACGGCGATGCGGGCGCCGCTGGTCCAGTAGACGGCGATCACGAAGACGTTCATCACCACGTACTGGAACCCGTCCACGTTGGTGAAGAGCTTGTTGGCCTTGATGGCGGTCTCCGCATAGGCGGCGAACGAGGCGTCGAGCCGCCCGTTCTCGTGGCGCTGGCGGTTGAAGGCCCGCACCACGCGCACGCCCGAGAGGTTCTCGAGCAGCACCTGGGTCATGGCGTCGAGCTGCTTCTGCAGGCGCGTGAACAGCGGAGACACCGAGCGCAGGATGGCGCCCACCACCACCATGAGCACGGCGATGGACGCCACGAGGAACCAGCCGGCCGTGACGTCCACCGAGAAGGTCATNACGAGCGCGGCCACGGCCATGAGGGGCACGGGCACCACCATGANGATNGCCTGGGTGAGCAGGGTCTGCACCGTGGTGACGTCGGAGGAGGTGCGGGTGGTGACGGAGGCCACGCCGAAGTGGCGGAAGTCGTAGACGGAGAGCCTCNTGGACTTGGCGTAGAGCGCGCAGCGGATGTCGCGCCCCACGGAGGTGCAGAGCTCGGCGCAGAGGGCCGCGGCCGCCGTGGTGGCGACGCCCGTGACGAGGGCGACGAGCGACATCTGCAGGCCGGCCTCGACGAGCAGCGAGAACGACGCGTGGGCGGTGCCCAGGTTGAGGACCCGCGCGGCGACGGTGNGGATNGCGAGCGTGNCCACCACGTCCACGGAGAGCAGGAGGCAGATGAGCAGGAACTTGAGGCGGTAGGGCTTCAGGAAGTGAAGGATCAGCCGCACTGGTTCTCCTTTCTTGCGAACGGGGCCTCAGCGGTTCAGCGAGGCCAGTGACGGGGCGAGGGCGGCGAGGTAGCGGCCCATGACGCGGTTGAGCATGGTCCGGTCGGCGGCGGGCAGCGCCTCCCACACGGCCTTCTCCGCCTCGTCGAGGGCCACGAGGTGACGCTCCACGAAGGCGTCACCATCCCCGGTGAGGCGGGCCCGTTTCACCCGGCCGTTGTCGGGTTCGGGCTCGAGCACCACCAGGCCCCGGGAGCAGAGCTGCTTGAAGGCGGAGTTCACGGTCTGGCGGCTCGCCCCGAGGTGGTCGGCCACCTCCGCCTGGCTCGTGAGGCCGTTGTCGGCCACGGCGGCCAGGCACCAGAACTCCGTGGGCGACACGCCGCAGCTGCGGGCGTACATGTCGTAGACGCGGTCGATGGCGGCGTAGGTGTCGCGGAAGGTCTCTACGGACCCGTCTTCGTTGGACTCTGCCATGGGTGGCCCCCTCTCGNCGATGGCGGCGGCCGGGGGACGCCGCGGCGCCCGAGGGCCAACGGTCCGAAATCATACTGTATGAGTTCGGATGGTTCTGAGCCGCGGGCGGGGCGGGTTCCTCGTCCACGAAATCGTCACAGGAGGCGGACGGCGGGCGGCCCCGACCTGCCGAACTGCACCAGGTAGCTACTTGGCGCGCTTTTCGGCACCGGGGGCCGGCGGCATGCACCAGGTAGCTACTTGGTGCACTTCCCGGTATGAGAAGGGCGCCCCGATATGCACCAAGTGGCTACTTGGTGCACTTTTCCGCGTGAAAGAGGCCCTCCCCGTGCACCAGGTAGCTACTTGGTGCACTTCCCGGCACGGCGCCCCTCCCCTAGAGGGCGCCTTCGGGCACGAAGGGGACCATGCGGTCGGGCACCGGCGCCTCCACGCGAATGCGCTGCCCCGTGAGCGGGTGCGTGAAAGCCTCCCGCCACGCGTGGAGCATGAGGCCGCTGGCCGCGGGGCCGCCGTAGAGGCGGTCGCCCACCACGGGATGGCCCGCCCAGGCCGCATGGGCCCTGATCTGGTGGCGGCGACCCGTGTGGATGGAGGCCGTGCAGAGCGTGGCCTCGTGACCGCCGGGGAGGCGCACGGGGGCCAGGGGCGAGATGCGCGTCAGGGCCGGGCGGCCGGCCCCCACGTGCATGCGGCGCGCGTCGTGGCGGTCGCGGCCCACGGGCCGCTCCACCGTGAGCTCGTGGTCCACGGAGCCGGCCAGCAGCGTCAGGTAGACCTTCTCCATGGAGCCGTCGGCCACCTGGGCGTCCACGGCGGCCTGGAACTCCGGCGCCAGCGAGAAGATCACGAGGCCCGAGGTGTCCACGTCGATGCGCTGCACCGGGTGGGCCTCCCTGACGCGCCCGTCGGCGGCCAGGCGCGCCTGCACGCGGTCCACGAGGCACTCGGCGCCGGTGCCGTCGGAGTGCACGAGCAGGCCGCAGGGCTTGTCGGCGGCGAGGAGCAGGCCGGCCGGGTCCTCCCAGGCCACGGCGGCGGGCTCGACGTCCGGGAACTCCGGGTCCGCCGGCTCCAAGAGGAGCTCCACCACGTCGCCAGGCTCCAGGGCCACCGGCGCCTGGAGCGGCACGCCCTCGCGGCGCACCCGGTGGGCCGACTCGGCGGCCGCGGTGGCCGAGCGGGACACCCCCGCGGCGAGGAGCAGCTCGCGGCAGGTGCAGGCGCCGCGCACGGCCAGGCGCACGGCGTCGTCGGATGCGGACAGGACGCGGAAGGGACGGCGGGCCACGGGGCCTCCTCGGATCAGCGGGACACAGGGAGCAGCGGGCGCAGGACCTCCATGGCCCTGGCGGGGTAGCGCAGGCAGAGCTCGTTGCGCGAGAGGTCGCGGGCCACCGTGGGGGCGGGGGCGCCGAGGGCACGGGCGAGGTCGTCGGCGCTCTCGCGGTAGGGGCGGCCGTCGAGGCCGCCCAGGGCGACCACGGCCCGAAGGCCCGGGGCCGCCCCGACGGGCACGCGCCACCCCTCCACGGCCGCCGTCATGGCCTCCACGACAGGTCGCGGCGTCACGGCGACGTCGGCGGCGAAGCGGTCCAGGTAGGCCCGGGGTATGGCCAGCCCGTCCATCTGGCTCGCGACGTAGCGGCGCCGCCTGGCCACGCGCTTGAGGGCGCGGTCCGCCGCCCCCACGGCCCTGTCGAGGGCCTCTGCCCCGCCGGGACGCATCAGGGCCGGGCCGCCCATGAGGCGCCAGGCGAGGCCCGTGAGCCAGGCCGAGGGGCGCGACCCCGGCACCTCGCGGCAGAGCACGTCGCCCACGAGGAGGGGGCCGGTCGCCCCGGTGCCGGCGAAGGCCGCCTCCACAGCCACCTGGCCGCCCATGCCCCAGCCGACCGTGGCCGCCAGGGGCCCGTGGGCGCGGACCCAGTCCAGGAGGGAGCCCGCCTCGGCGGCTATGCCGGGGAACGCGCCGCCCGCAGCCTCGCCCCAGCCGTCCCAGCCCGCAAGCAGGGCGAGGAGGCCCTCGGGCAACTTGGACGACAGGGGCGCCACGGCCCACCAGCCGCAGAGCTCCGGGGGAAGGAACGCCACCACGGGCCGGCCGTCGGGCTCGGCCTCCTCCCCCGTCGCGGAGTCCACGAGATGAAAGATCACGGCGCGCCCCCTATCGGGTTCAGACGAGGTTCCGGACGGCCTCCACGAGCCCGTCCATGGGCACCTGCTCCTGCTCGTGGCTCGCCATGTCGCGCACGGTGACGGCACCGGCCGCGAGCTCGTCGGGGCCGATGACCACGCACAGACGCNCGTTGTGCTTGTCTGCCTGCTTGAACTGGCTCTTGAGGGAGCGGCCCTGGTAGTCGGCCTCCACGCGCACGCCGGCGCGGCGCAGGGCGAGGCACGCCGAGAAGACCGCGTCGCGGCACTCGGGAGCGGCGCAGGCCACGTAGACGCAGGACGGCTCGGGGCCGGCGAGGTCCACACCCTGGTCCTCCAGGGCGAGCATGATGCGCTCGAAGCCCACGNCGAAGCCGANACCCGGGGTGGGCTTGCCGCCCTCGAGCTCCATAAGGCCGTCGTAGCGGCCGCCGCCGCCGATGGCGCTCTGGGAACCCATGCCGCTCGTGACCTGCACTTCGAAGACAGTGCGCGTGTAGTAGTCGAGGCCGCGCACGAGGGTGGGGTCCTCCTCGTAGGCCACGCCGGCCTCGTCGAGGTAGGCCTTCACGCGGGCATAGTGATCGGCGCACTCGTCGCAGAGCTCGTCGGCGATCTTGGGCGCGGCGGCCATGACCTCGCGGCAGCGGTCGTTCTTGCAGTCGAAGNCGCGCAGNGNGTTGNTGTCGGCGCGGACGGCGCACTCGTCGCACATCTCGTCGGCGTGGTCGAGGATGAACCGCCTGATCTTCCCGCGGTAGGCGGGGCGGCAGGCGGGGTCGCCCATGGAGTTGACCAGCAGCCGCACGCGGGACATGTCGAGGCCCAGGGCCCGGTAGAAGTCCATGAGCATGACGATGACCTCGGCGTCGANGGCCGGGTCGGAGNCGCCCAGCACCTCGGCGCCGATCTGGTGGAACTNGCGCAGGCGCCCCTTCTGCACGCGCTCGCCGCGGNACATGGGGCCGGCGTACCNCATCTTCACCGGCGCGCCGCCCTGGGGCACGAAGGTGTTCTCCACGGCCGCGCGCACGAAGCCCGCCGTGCCCTCGGGGCGCAGGGCCAGGCGCTTGCCGGGCTTGAGGCCGGCCTCGGAGCCCTTCTCGAGCACGTTGGCGAAGTTGGCGCCCGAGAAGACGCGGAACATCTCNTTGCGCACGNCGTCCGTGGAGGTGCCGATGCCGTGGACGAAGACGTCCACCTGCTCCNTGGCCGGCGTCTCGATGGCACTGAAGCAGTAGCGGGAGAAGGTCTCGCGGGCGACGGCCTGCATGCGCTCCCAGGCGCGCATGCGCGCCCCGAAGAGGTCCTCGGTTCCTTCTGGTTTCTTGGCTTGCATGGGGCCTCCCGGCGGCTCTGGGTGGATCGATGGGGTCGACCCCCCATCTTCCCACCGCAGGCGGGGACGAGACAAGGCACCGGGCCGGTTTGTCACGGGGGCGCCGCGGCCGGGTCGCGGCGGCCCGGTTGCGGCGGCTGCCCGGTCCCGCCATTGTTGCCAGGAGGTGACAGGAACCGCCCGGACGCTTTACTGTGATAAAGTGACAGGCCACAGACCGCCCCCGCCCGAGGAGGACCCATGGCCAAGAAGCTGTTCCCCACCCTCGTCTGCTGCGCCCTCGCATGCCTCGCCCTCATGGGGCTCTCCGCCTGCTCCCAAGGGGCGCCCGACGGCGCCCCCGAGGCCGAGGCGTCCACCGAGAAGCTCGTGGTGGGCTACGACAACTCCTACCCGCCCTACGGCTTCATCGGCGACGACGGCAAGCCCTGCGGCCTCGACCTCGACCTGGCCCAGGCCGTCTGCGACAGGCTCGGCTGGGAGCNGGAGNGCCAGGCCATCGNCTGGGACGCCAAGGACGCCCTCATGAACCAGGGGTCCATCAACTGCATCTGGAACGGCTTCACCATGGAGGGCCGTGAGGACAAGTACACCTTCTCCGAGCCCTACATGCTCAACGAGCAGGTGATCGTGGTGAAGAAGGGCTCCGGCATCGGGGGCTACGGCGGCCTGGCCGGACGCACCGTGGCCACCCAGGTGGACTCCGCCGCCCTCGAGGTCCTCCAGAGCGACCNGGCCGACCTCGCCGCCACCTTCGGCTCCCTCGACCAGATCACGGACTACAACAACGCCTTCGCCCAGCTCGAAAGCGGCCTGGTGGACGCCGTGGCCTGCGACCTTTCCATCGCCGCCTACCAGACCTCGGCCAACCCCGACGCCTTCGCCATGCTCGNCGAGNCCCTCTCCTCCGANCACTACGCCGTGGGCTTCAAGCTCGGCGACACCGGGCGCGCCGAGAAGGTCACCCAGGCCCTGAAGGAGCTCGCCGCCGACGGCACCGCCAAGGAGATCTGCGAGCGCTACGCCGAGTACGGCGTGGACTACGACGGCAACTGGACCCTCGGGTAGGTCCGCACGACAGACATGGCATCGGGGCCCCGGGCGCGCGTGNCGGGGCCCGTTTCCGTCAGGAAGGCACCGGATGGAGTTCGCAGTCATGATGGACGTCCTGCTCCAGGGACTCGTCCTCACCCTCGAGATCTTCGTCGTGACCCTCGTGGGCGCCCTGCCCCTGGGCNTCGTGGTGGCGCTCGGGCGCATGAGCCGCTGCCGCCCCGTGGCCGCCCTGGTGCGGCTCTACATCTCGGTCATGCGCGGCACCCCGCTCATGCTGCAGCTCATGGCCATCATGTTCTGCCCGTACTACCTCTTCGGCCTCAACATGGGCCCCGACTGGAAGTTCGTGGCCTGCGCCGTGGGCTTCATCCTCAACTATGCCGCGTACTTCGCCGAGATCTACCGCTCCGGCATCCAGTCCATCCCGCGCGGCCAGTACGAGGCGGCCGAGGTGCTCGGCTACACGCGCTCCCAGACCTTCTGCCGCATCGTGCTGCCCCAGGTGGTCAAGCGCATCCTGCCGGCCATCGGCAACGAGGTGATCACGCTGGTCAAGGACACATCGCTGGCCTTCGTGCTGGGCATCATGGAGATGTTCAACGCCGCCAAGGCCCTCGCCGCCCGCGAGGTGTCGATGGTCCCCTACCTCGTCGCCGGCCTCGTCTACTGGGGCATCAACCTGCTGATCGAGGCGGCGCTCTCCTCCATCGAGAGGCGCCTGTCCTACTACCACGACTAGGGGGTCGCCATGACCGACAACCGCGACGGCGCCGTGGTGCGCCTCTCCCACGGGCGCAAGGCCTTCGGCGACGCCGAGGTGCTGCGCGACATCTCCCTCGAGGTGAACTCCGGCGACGTGCTGGCCGTGATCGGGCCGTCGGGGGGCGGCAAGTCCACGCTGCTGCGCTGCCTCACCCTGCTGGAGCGCCTGGACGACGGGTCCCTGGCGTACGGGGACCTCGAGGTGGCCCGTGGGGAGGGCGGCCGCGCCGTGTACGCCAGGGCGCCGGAGCTCAAGGCCGCGCGGGAGCGGTTCGGCCTCGTGTTCCAGAACTTCAACCTGTTCCCCCACCGCACGGTGCTGCAGAACGTGGCCGACGCCCCGCAGGTGGTCAAGGGCGCGCCCCGCGGCGAGGCCGAGGCCCGGGCGCGGGAGCTCCTCGCCCAGATGGACCTGGCCGGCAAGGAGGGCCTCGTGCCCTGCGAGCTCTCCGGCGGCCAGCAGCAGCGCGTTGCCATCGCCCGCGCCCTGGCCATGGACCCGCAGGTGCTCTACTTCGACGAGCCCACGAGCGCCCTGGACCCCGAGCTCACCCAGGGCGTGCTCCGCGCCATCCGCGAGCTGTCGTCCCGGCACATGACCATGGCGATCGTGACCCACGAGATGGCCTTCGCCCGCGACGTGGCCGACCGCGTCGTCTTCATGGACGGCGGCCGCGTGGTCGAGGAGGGCCCGGCCGAGCAGGTCATCGACCACCCGGCGGAGGAGCGCACGAGGGAGTTCCTGGCCAGCTACTGACTGTCCCATCACCCGGACACTTTTGTCCCAGTGGTCGGGCACTTTTGTCCCAACTGGCGTCCC
>NZ_CAJMXC010000017.1:0-31179 GCF_905219715.1 Olsenella sp. CU969 | reverse complement strand
AGCCACGCGTCGAGGTCGTCGACGTGGACGAGGCGCCGGGCGCTGTTGGCCACGTGCTTGGTCGGGTCCACGGCCTCGGAGACGGGCATGGACGCGGGGATGTCGCCGCGGGAGATCAGGAGGGCGACGTTGGCCTCGTTGGTGCGCATGTACCGGGCCGCCTCGGTGACATTGAGCCAGGTGCGGCGCAGGGGAGGGAGCTTGGCGGAGCCCATCACTCGTCACCGCCCTTCCCGGGGTAGTAGCGGCCCCCGTCGCCGCCCCGGTGCTTGCCGTCGGCGTAGGCCTTGGGCCAGGAGGTGATGACGTCGTCCAGGTCGCTGCGGGAGATGAGGGCGAACTTGCCGCCGGGGCGGGCGTAGGCGGTGACGGTGCCCTGGGCGAGCAGCCCGAGGAGGTAGTCGGTGGAGCAGTGCAGGTACGCCCGTGCCTGGGCCATGGTCAGCCACCCGGTCATCGCGCGTCACCGCCCCCCATGACCTCGCGGACCGCGGCGTCGATGGTGTCCACGAGGGTCGCCTGCGCCGCGGCTCGCATGTCGGAGAGGTCGTGCGTCCCCAGTACCTCGGCGATGGCGGCTGCGGTGCCCAGCCCGGCGCAGAAGCCGGCCTGGCAGGCCTCGGCGGCCGCCTGGGCCGTGGCGGCCATGCGGCTGGCCTTCTTGCTGTCCTCCCGGGGCACGGCGCTGGTGCCGACGAGTCCGGCGGCGTCGCAGCACGCCAGCAGCGCGTCCCTCAGCTCTGCGGTGTCGACGCGGCCCTTCCTGTCGTGCTTCCTGCTCTTGTCCTTGCTCATGGGGTCTCCTTTCCTGCCCCCGCGACACGGGGGCGATGCTTCTACCGGCCCCGTTACCGGGGCCTTAGGGTCGTGGCTCTAAAGGGGGTGGGCGATGGGTCGCAGGGTCAGGCCCAAACACATGGGGGGGCGGCGGTGCGGGCCCGTCGCTCGACGGCCACGACGTTGCCGTGATTGCCATCTNCGCCGTTGCGAGCACTCTCGCCGACAGGCTTCTCGGCGGCCTTCTCGACCAACTCCTGCAGCTCATCGCCGGGCTTCTGGGGTGCCCGTAGGCTTGCCCGTCCGCTCATCGGCCCGCCGCCCCGCCGACCTTTCCTCGGATGTGCAGCAGCTCGGCCATGACGAGCATGAGCAGGCCCATCAGTACCGTTTCGCCCGGGGACAGCTCCCCGTGCCCCTGCGCGATGGCGACGTTGCCTTGGACGCATTCGCCGAGGCCCGTCAAGGCCAGGAGCCAGAACAGGCCCTCGCTCAGGCATCTGGCCGTCCTCTCGGTCATCGTCTCTCCTCTCATCGGCGGGACAGCAGGGTGAAGGCGATGCCGGCGAAGAACGCGGCGACGCCGGCTAGGATTAGTGGCATGTGCAGGCCCCTTTCTTTGGCGGTGGTCCCGGTGGTCAGGCGAATCAAAGAGAACGTGTCCCTCGCCGTGTCGGTCCTGGGCCTCTGCGGCGGCGGCGTCTGGGCGTGGCTGGCGGGCGTCGGCCGGGTGGCGGCCGAGGACCCGGTCGCCTTCACGTCCGTGGTCACGACGTCGTTCTTCGCGGGCGTGGTGGCCTGCCACCTCTTCCCGCCGCTCAGGGCCTCCCTCGACGAGGCCGCCCGGCGCAGGGAGCTGTCCCGCAAGGTCCGCTCCCTCTCGGGGAGGCAGCTCGGGATGCTGAGGTCGCTCGTGGACGGCGAGTGGCTGCGCGCCCCGGTCGGCGACGTCGGCGCGGAGGCGCTCGTTTCCCTCGGGCTCGCCGACAGGTCGCGCATCGGCTTCGGCTTCGACGGCGACTGCCTGACCCTCGGCCTGCGGTACGCCGCGGAGCTTCGCGGCGACCCGGACCGTTGGCTGGCCCGGTGATGATTGGTCATCGCTCCTCCTCTCGTTGGTAACGTGCAAACTTTAACTTACGTNNACAGGCAAATAAAAAAGNTCTTCGACCCTGCACCCAAGGTGCTTTGCCAAGGTCTTNGCCTGTGCCAACGTCAGCCTGTCCGGGTCAGCTTCGAACTTCCGGTACGTCGGTTCGGAAACGCCCAGAACATCGGCCATGGCCTTGACAGTGAACTGCTTGGCCTCGGCTGCCTTCGACGTTCGGACTTCCTTCAATTCGGGCATCGCCCNTCCTTTCGTTGGCACAAGAGTAAACCAAACTTGCTCCAGTTGTAAAGCAAGATTTTCCTAGTCAGGTAAATCTCGTTTTCTACAATGGTAAGTGTATTTTTTGGCGACGCGAAAAGGCGCAGCTATGGATGTGAGTACGAAGCTAAAGGAGCTAAGGAAAAAGGCCGGCCTCACCCAGCAGGAGGTGGCCGACAAGGTCGATGTCTCTCGTGTCGCTGTTGGCCAGTGGGAGTCTGGTTCGGTGACGCCCCGGCCAAACAAGATTGAGCGCTTGGCCGAACTATTCGGCGTCTCCGTCGCCCAGCTCCTCGGCTACGATCCCGCCTCCCTGCCGTCCCGCGNCACCCGGGCCGACGCCCCGGCCTACGTGCCCATGATGGTCCTCGGCTCGGTCCACGCCGGCGAGTTCGACGAGGAGTCGGTGTCCGACGGCGACGTGGTCAACGTGCCATCCGAGGTCAAGGAGCGCTGGCCGCACGCCCGGGCCGTGCGCGCCCGGGGCACCTGCATGAACAAGGCGATACCGGACGGCCACTGGTTCCTGGTCGACCCCGGCACGGAGCCCAGGAACGGCGACATCGCCGTGGTGGAGACCGAGGACTACGAGGCCGTGGTGAGGCGCTGGTACCGGGGCGGCGACACCCTGATGCTCGTGGCCGACAGCACCGAGCACCACGAGGACATCGTCATCCACTGGGAGGACGGCGCGGTGAGGGTGATAGGGACCGTGGTGTACGAGCAGGGGTACCTGTACCGGTAGGGGGGGAGATGGGTTTTCCTGACAGGTTGAGGTCCCTCCGTCACAAGGAGGGCATGACGCAGCATGATCTTGCCGACCGGCTCGGTGTCACGGCGCAGGCGGTGTCGAACTGGGAGTCCGGGAAGGCGACACCGGGCGTCTCCCGCCTCAAGGCCATCGCCGGCGTGTTCGGCGTCCCGGTCGACGACATTGTGGCGGACGACGCCCACGACGACGAGGGGGCGGGGGAGGTCGTCATCTACCGGTCGGCCGAGGGGGAGCCCGCCATCGACGTCCGCTTCGAGGGTGAGACCGTCTGGCTCACGCAGCAGCAGATGGCCGACCTCTTCCAGACGTCCCGAACGAACATAGTCGAGCATATCGGGAACATCTACGACGAGGGTGAGCTCGACGTTCAANCAACCTGTCGGGATTTCCGACAGGTTCGTATAGAGGGGAGCCGCGACGTATCGAGGGAGGTCCCCCATTACAACCTGGACATGATCATCTCCCTCGGGTACCGCGTGCGCTCGAAGACGGCCNCTCAGTTCCGCCGCTGGGCCACCGAGCGCCTGAAGGAGTACATGGTCAAGGGCTTCGTCCTTGACGACGAGCGCCTGAAGGGGTNAGNCGNNGGGTCCTACTGGCGCGAGCTCCTCGAGCGCATCCGCGACATCCGCTCCTCGGAGAAGGTCATGTACCGTCAGGTGCTCGACCTCTACGCCACGAGCGTCGACTACGACCCGAAAANCCGGGAGTCGGTCGCCTTCTTCAAGATGGTCCAGAACAAGCTCCACTTTGCNGCCCANGGCCACACCGCAGCCGAGGTCATCTACGAGAGGGCGGATGCCGAGAAGCCTTTCATGGGCCTGATGACGTTCTCCGGCGACCATCCCGTCCTCGCCGATGCCCGGGTCGCGAAGAACTATCTCACGGAGGACGAGCTTGCCGTGCTGAACAGGGTCGTGTCCGGATACTTCGACTTCGCCGAAGTCCAGGCCATGCGGCACAACCCCATGCACATGAGCGACTACGTGGAGCATCTGGACAAGGTGCTGGCGTCCACGGGGCAGCCCGTGCTGGACGATGCCGGGACTGTGAGCCACAAGATGGCCATGGAGAAGGCCGAGCGCGAGTACAGGAAGTACCAGGCGGCCACGCTCTCCCCGGTCGAGGAGGACTACCTGCGCACGGTCAAGGGCCTGGAGAAGAGGGCCAAGGATGCGTGCGGGCGCGAGCGGCCCTGACCGCTCGAAGGAGGGACCCGGGCATGTCGGCTTATCGTCTCGAGGAGGAGNCGCACTCATGGCCAGGCGCAAGATGGGGACCATCCTGTGNTCCGATGACGGGACCCACNGCCGGGTCCAGGNGACGCGCGGTCGCCGGTCCGACGGGTCCCGCAGGCGCGTCACACGCACCCTGTACGGCGTATCCGCCGACGAGGCGGAGGCGGAGGCGGTCCGCATGGCCGCCGAGCTCGGGGCGTCGGACCTCGCCGGCGACTCCATGACGCTCTCAGACTTCTACTGGGGGCTTTTTCGCGACACTCCCAGCAACCGGGGAACGCCCCGCACCAAGACCACCCTCAGAGGCTACGACCAGGCCATGCGCCGGTACGTCCTCCCAACCCTCGGCGACGTGCGGCTCGACCGCATCACCCACGACATGCAGGCCCGGGTGGTCCAGGCGGCCGGTAGCCCCCGCAACTGCAAGGCGGTCCTCAGGGCCGTCCTGCGCTCCGCCTACGACATGGGGTACCTCGCCGAGGAGCCCATGAGGCGCCGCATCGTCGCCCCGCGCCACCGCAAGGAGCAGGTGCAGCCCTGGGACCTCCGGGAGGNGGCCATNGCCGTGGAGGCGTCGCGCTCGTGGCGCCCCGAGCTCAGGGCATACCTCGCCCTCGGGCTCTCGGGCCTGCGCAAGAGCGAGGCCCTGGCGGTGCGACCCCGCGACCTGTCGGTGANCACCCTGCACGACTTCGTGACGGGGGAGGCAACCGAGTCCATGACGGTGACCGTGCGCCGGTCCTACAACGAGGTCGACGGCCTCAGGGAGGGCACGAAGAACGACCACNGCGTCCGCAGCGTTCCGGTCTTCGCGCCGCTGCGCCGCGACCTCATGGAGATCGCCCGGTCCTGCGACCCCGAGGCGCGTCTCGTCGACCTCTGCGAGAGCCACTTCAACAAGGAGTGGACCCGCGCCCTGGAGGCGTCAGGCCTCAGGCGGGTGCCGCCCGGGACCCTGCGCCACACGAGCGACACCATCGCCCTCGACTCGGGCGTCGCCCCGGATCTCGTGGACAAGATGCACGGCCGCACGGAGCACTCCTCGACCTACCGCAACTACTACCGGCCGGCGCTCTCGGCCATGGAGCAGGCTGCCCGGCGGGTGGGGGAGACGTTACGATAGCGTGCGGTGCCACGGCGTGCCATGGCCGGCAAACGCGAGCATACCTAAGCAGAGACGATTATCCGTATTGACGGCGTAACTGCTGGTAGAAGGGGTATTGTTGGATGGTTTACCCGCACTCNAAAACCCCTGGGGGCAACCCCGTGTGAGTTCGAGTCTCACCTCGGGCACCATGAGAACGCNCNGCTCCCGGCACCCNANCCGGTGCCGNGAGCTTTTTTAGACATGCAGTGTCCCATTGGTCGGACACTTTTGTCCCACCACCCGGACACTTTTGTCCCATTTTCCGACGGGCGGGTTCCCCGCCGTCCAGACGGGGTCGTGCGCGCCATGGCCACCCAGTAGGGGCGCCCTGCAAGGGGGTCTTGCGGCAAGTGCCCCTTACAGGGCGGCAGGTCGCGTACCAAGGCTGCTGTGGGCGCCAGAATCCACCCTCCAAGACCCTTTTGCGGCAGAATCTTCTTAAAGGGNGCACGGCAACGCGGGCTTGCGCCAAGGAGTCCTTATAGGGGGCCCTACAGGGCGTCCCTGCCACGCGGCCGGGATAAGGGGCGGCGCCCGTTGTCGGGCGGGGCCATGGGTCGGCGGTCTCCCGGCCCGGCACCCGCACCCTCGCCTCCCGGCCCGGCACCCGCACCCTCGTCTGCCGCCCCGCTTTCCGCGCCGTCGACCTTGCAACCCCGCTACCTGCGGTTCGCTACCCCCAGGTGCCTTCCGGTAGCTTAAGAAAGCATCCAGCGGTTGGTAGAATCGTGGGTCCCGCAACCCCATCGTGGGTGCCGTCGCGTTTCCCGCCGTCCGAAAGGACATCCATGAGCTTCCGAGAGAACGTCCAGCACCTCCGCGCCGCGCACCGCATGACCCAGGAGCAGCTCGCCATGCTCCTCGGCGTCTCCCGCCAGTCGGTCACCAAGTGGGAGTCGGGCAAGTCCAACCCCGAGATGGACAAGCTCCTCAAGATCTGCGAGATCTTCGGCTGCACGCTGGACGACCTCGTCTGCGGCAACCTCACCTCCCGTCCCGCGGAGCCCACGGTGGCCATGCCCGACGCCGCCCCCGCCGACGTCTGCGGCTACGACGAGGAGCGCCGCTCCTTCGCCCGGTCCGTCTCCACGGCCGTGGCCTGCTTCATCCTCGGGCCGGCCTGCTCGGCGCTTCTCGAGTCCCTCGGCCGCCTCGCCGACATCGACCATCGTCTCGTCGANGTCCTCGGCGTNCTGCCGGTGCTCGGTCTCGTGGCCGCGGGCGTCGCCCTCGTGGTGCCGGCGGGCATCCGGCATTCGGCCTTTGTGCGCAGCCACCCCTTCGTGGAGGACTTCTACACCGAGGAGGACCGTGCCGCCTGCCGCACCCTCCTCACCCGGCGCCTCGTGGCCGGCATCGCCCTCATCCTGCTGGGCGTGGCGGTGTGCGTCGTCGTGGACCAGTACCTCTGCCTCGAGGACCTCGCCGGTGGCCTCATGCTCTGCCTCGTGGCCGTGGGCGTCCGCTTCATCGTCCTGGGCGGGATGCTCTGGGGCGGCATGGACGTGGGGGCCTACAACAGCGCCAACGCCGGCGCCGAGGCGGATGGCGCCCTCGGCCCCCGCAGCCGCCGCGACCGCGTCACGGGCGGCCTTTGCGGCGCGGTCATGCTCGTGGCCACCCTCGTCGGCCTCGTCATGCTGTTCGTGCCGGGCTACCAGACGCCGCTCTTCTGGCTGGCGTGGCCCATCGGCGGCATCACCTGCGGCGTGGTGAGCTGCCTGACCTCGGCCTTCGTGGCCGACGAGTGAGCCTCCCGCACCGGTCACGCAAAGACGGGCGCCCCGCCACCGACCCTCGTGCCGGTGGCGGGGCGCCCCTGTCGGCCGCGCTGCCGCCGTCCCCTAGTCCTCCACGATGACGAGCTCGGGGCTCTCGCGGGTGAGCGTGCCACGGGCCGTGACGGTGCCGCCGAGGAACCGCCCCACGAGCTCCCCGAGCTCGTCGATGGCGGCCGCGAGGTCGTCGGAGCGCCCCGGGTCCACGGACTCTATGACGAGGAACGCGTCGCGGGAGTCGTCGGAGAGCGCGGTGCGCTGCCCGTCGCGCCAGTTGAGGCAGCGGCAGACGGCGCCCTCGTCGTCGCGGTAGCAGACCTCGCCGGGGAGTGTCGGGTCGTCCTTCTCCTCGCCGAGGGCCCAGAACGCGTCGCCGCCCTCGGTGACGCCCAGGCGCAGGTCTCCGGCGAAGGCGTTCACGTCCTCGCCGCCCACGGGGAACGCGTGGCGCAGGCTCACGATGTTGTAGAGGTCCACGGACGGCGTGATGGGGCCCACGGGGTTGTCCTTGAGGACGCGCTTGAGGAGGTTCNCGATGGAGCAGCGCNCGCCGCGCTTGGTCTTGAAGCTGCGGTAGGCCTCGCGCCACACCTTGACGGGCGCGTTCTCGGCCAGGGTGGGGGAGTCCAGGTGCCTGGCGGCGTCGCGGNTGGCCTGCTCGAGCAGGCCCGCGATGGCGGCGCGGTCCTCGGCCCCCACCTCGTCGGCGGTCCTCATGCCGCGCACCACCAGGCAGGCGACGGACGCATCGGGAAAGAGGTCCCAGAACGAGTCCTCCACGACGAACCTTTGCATGACGGGCTCCCTTCCCGGCCGCATGGGGCCGAGTTCGATGGCGGATGCTATCTCGCTCGGCCGGCTGCAGCCCCCGGGTCCCGGTGCCGGCGTCTCGACCTCGTCCCAGCCTAGCATCGTCGTGCCTCCCCTTCAAACGCACCTTAAAAAACGGATGTGGAGAGGCCCGGTGCCCCGCTTCCGGGCGCGCCGACCGGGCATGAACCACCCCAAACCCGAGGAGGACCCGATGACCGCAGACACCGCCGACAGCCCCAGCACCGCCGCCCCCGCGTTCGATGCGGCCGTCCTCGTGGCGCGCCAGCACGCCTACTTCGACGCCGGCCGCACCCAGGACGTGAACCTGCGCATCATCGCCCTGCGCCGGCTCTACGACGCCATCAAGGCCAACGAGGGCCGCATCGCAGAGGCCATGCACGCGGACCTCGGCAAGTCGCCCGACGAGACGTACCTCTCCGAGGTGGGCCTCGTCCTGTCCGAGATCTCCTACCAGATCGCCCACGTGCGCCGGTGGTCGCGCCCCAGGTGGCGTGTGCCGAGCCTGCTGAGCTTCCCGTCGTCCTCCGTGGACTNCCCGTGCCCCAAGGGCGTCGTGTTCGTCATGAGCCCGTGGAACTACCCGTTCATGCTGGCCCTCGACCCGCTCGTGGGCGCCGTCGCCGCCGGCAACTGCGTCGTCGTCAAGCCGAGCGACTACTCGCCCAGCGTGAGCCGCGTCATCGCCGACATCCTCGCCGGGGTCTTTCCGCCCGAGCACGTCGCCTGCGTGCTCGGGCACCACGACGTGGCGGACGCCATCCTCGAGCAGCCCCTGGACCACGTGTTCTTCACCGGCTCCAAGGCCGTGGGCGCCTACGTCATGGGCGCCTGCGCCAAGATCNGCTGCCCGGTCACCCTCGAGCTCGGTGGCCAGAGCCCCTGCATCGTGACGCCGGACGCCGACATCGACCTCGCAGCCCGCCGCATCGTCTTCGGCAAGTTCCTCAACTGCGGCCAGACCTGCGTCTGCCCCAACCACGTGTTCGTCCACGAGTCCGTGCACGACGGGCTGGTGGCGGCCCTCAAGCGTGAGGTGCGCCGCCAGTACGGCGCGCGCCCCCTGGAGAACCCCGCCTGGGGCCACATCTGCAAGCGGCGGCACTTCGACCGCATCGTGGGCCTCGTCGACCCGGCCAAGGTGGTCCTCGGCGGGCGCATGGACCCTGCCACCCTGCGGATCGAGCCCACGGTCATGGACCGCGTGACCCTGGATGACGCCGTCATGGCCGACGAGATCTTCGGCCCGGTGCTGCCCGTCCTCACCTACACGGACATCGGCGACGTGTGGCACGAGGTCGCGGCACGCCCCACGCCGCTGGCGGCCTACATCTTCACCCACGACCCCGCGACCGTCGACTACTGCAAGCGGCGCNTGCNGTTCGNCTCCGGCTGCGTNAACGACACCGTCATGCAGCTCACCACCTCCAACCTTGGCTTTGGCGGCGACGGCGCCTCGGGCATGGGCCGCTACCACGGGCGCTTCTCGTTCGACACGTTCACCGACGTCAAGGGCGTGCTCACCGTGTCCACACGCCTGGACATGCCGTTTCGCTATCGGCCCTACACCAAGGCCCATATGGCCGTGGTGCGCCTCCTGGAGCGGTAGGGGGATGTGGCGGTTCTTTGGACCGCCCCGCACGGCTTGCATCCGGGTGGGCCTGCGGTACCAGGGTTTCTCGCATGGGTCTGCCCATGCCCAAGCGGGACCTCGCGTCCCCACCTGATCGGCACCCGCGGGTCGCTGACTGGTACCAGCAAAACGGATCTCGCGGCGCTCGGCGCCGCGTCTTCACAGGTGTTGCGTGCCGGTGGCTTCCTTGGGATGCCACCGGTTTTTCTATGCGGCCCCGGCCGCGCAGAGAGGAAGGTGCACCGACATAGCCAAGAACGATGGACCCCGCATCAACGGCCAGATCAACGCCCGTACCTGCCGCCTGATCGGCGTCGACGGCTCCCAGCTGGGGCTCTTCGGCGTCCGTGACGCCCAGCGCATCGCCGACGAGCAGAACCTCGACCTGGTGGAGATCGCCCCCAACGCCGACCCGCCCGTCTGCAAGGTCATGNACTACGGCAAGTACAAGTACGAGCAGGCCATCAAGCAGAAGGCGGCCCGTAAGAACCAGCAGCGTGTCGAGATCAAGGAGATGAAGTTCCGTCCCAAGATCGACACCGGTGACTACGAGACCAAAAAGGGCCACGTCATGCGCTTCCTCAAGAAGGGCGCGCGCGTCAAGATCACCATCATGTTCCGCGGCCGCGAGATGGCCCATCCGGAGCAGGGCCTGAACGTCCTCGAGCGCCTCGCCGACGACCTCAAGCCCTACGCCACCGTGGAGTCCCAGCCCAAGATGGAGGGCCGCAACNTGCATATGCTCGTNGCCCNCATCANGGGCGCCTTCGACGAGAAGCCCGAGGACACTGCAGAGAAGAAGGAGAACTAGCATGCCCAAGATGAAGACCCACAAGGGTTCTGCCAAGCGTTTCCGCCGCNCNGGCACCGGCAANANCANGCACGCCCACGCCNTCAAGAGCCACATCCTGACCAAGAAGTCGCCCAAGCGCATCCGCCGCTTCCGCAAGGAGGCCCCGCTGGCCGCCGGCGACGCCAAGGTCGTCTCCCAGCGCATGGGCAAGTAGCTCGCGCCCTTCCGTTCCCTTCGTTTTCGCCGGGCCCCGGGCCCCATTTAGGAGTTGATTTACATGGCACGAGTCAAGCGCGCTGTGAACGCCAAGAAGCGTCGTCGCACCCTCCAGGAGCGCACCAAGGGTTATTACGGCACCTCCTCGCGCACCCTGCGCGGCATGAAGGAGCAGAGCCGCNACTCCATGCAGTACCAGTACCGCGACCGTCGCAACAAGAAGCGCGACATCCGCAAGCTCTGGATCCAGCGCATCAACGCCGCCGCCCGCATGAACGGCCTCAACTACTCCAACTTCATGCACGGCCTGAAGCTCGCCGGCGTGGAGCTCGATCGCAAGGTCCTCTCCCAGATCGCCTACGAGGACGAGGCCACCTTCGCCGAGCTGGCCGAGGTCGCCAAGAAGGCCCTCGCCGAGTAGGGCGCGACGGGACCTGCACCATCGGATGACATGAGGGGCGCCGCCGGTATCGTCGGATACGGGCGGCGCCCCTCCGCCGTTAGTCCCGCGTCCCACCACCCGGACACTTTTGTCCCAATGGTCGGGCACTTCTGTCCCACCATCCTGACACTTCTGTCCCAAGGGCGACGGCCCTGCTGCCTCACCCCATGTGCTGGCGGTGGGCCTCCTCCTCGAACTCCGGGTCGTCCGGGCCGATGAGCTCGTCTCGCCCCTGGGTGTCGTAGTGGTGGAGCAGGACGGGCGTGAAGAGCTTGAGCCTCATGGCAAAGAGCGCCGACATCGCCACGAGGAATGCGAGGACGAGGATGCGGGGGAGGNGCTCCACCTGCGTCATGACGACGGCCCCCAGGCAGAGGGCGGCCGTCCACAGGTAGATGAGCACCACGGCCTGGCGCTGGTTGAAGCCCTCCTCGATGAGGCGGTGGTGGATGTGGCCCTTGTCGGCATGGCCCACCGAGACGTGGGCGCGGCGCCGGCGCACGATCGCCGAGAAGGTGTCGATGATGGGGATGCCGGCGAGCACGAGGGGGAGAAGCAGCGTGGTGAGGCCGGCGACGCGCGCCACGGAGAGCAGCGATATGACGCCCAGGAGGAACCCGAGCAGCAGCGACCCGGAATCCCCCATGAAGATGGAGGCCGGGTTGAAGTTGTACCGGAGGAACCCGAGCGTGGCGCCGCAGAGCGCGATGGAGAGGGCCGCGGCGTCCATGCGGTGGGCGAGGACGGCCAGCACGAACATCGTGAAGCTCGAGATGCACGTGATGCCGGCGGCGAGGCCGTCGAGGCCGTCGATGAGATTGATGATGTTGGCGAAGGCCACGAGGTAGATTACGGTGATGGGGTAGGCCAGCCAGCCGAGGGCGATCTCGCCACCGGCGAAGGGGTTCACGATGTCGCCGATGACCANGCCGCTCGCGGCGGCGATGGAGGCCGCAGCCACCTGGCCCAGGAGCTTGGGGAGGGGCTTCAGCTGCCGCACGTCGTCCACGGCGCCCACGACGAAGATGGCGAGGACCGACGCCGCGATGCCCTGGTAGGTCACCGTGAGCTTTGGGCTGGGAACGAGGACCACGGGCCACTGGAGCCGGGTGGTGCCCAGGTACTGCACGATGCAGGCGAGGATGAGCCCGCAGAGGATGGCGATGCCGCCCATGCGGGGGACGGGCCTCACGTTCACGCGGCGCTTGGAGGGCATGTCCACGGCGCCGAGGGCCACGGCGATCCTCCGGGCGACCGGCTCGGTGGCGAGCGTACCCGCCAGCGCCGCGAGGAACACGCTGGNGAACGGTATCCAGTTCACGGGACCTCCCTCCGGTGTCCGCCCGGGCCGTCCGTCGCGGCCGTCAGGTCTTCCAGTCTACTTCATGGCCCGCCTTGGCCAAAAAGGCCATGGCCTCTGCATGGAGGGGATGCGCCGTCGCCCGGCGTTCCCGGCCGCTTCCCGACGTTTTGNGCACTTTCGCGCCCTCCGGCGGGGGAGCGACGAGGGGTGGGGTATTATGAGTTCGTCGACTTTCGCGGTACAAACTGGGTGAACCGACGCGTTTGTTTCAGGGAGTCCGCATCTCGTCCTCAGTACAGGTATCCTCCGCTGTTGAGGAAGCTGGAACCGGCGACGAGGACACCCACCTGTGAGAGGTGGGTTCATTATCGTCCCGCGGNGTNGACTCGCAGATTCGGGGCGGGGCCCATCGGGGCCCCGCCCTTTCCCGTGCCGGGCGCCGCTTGACGCGCGGGGCCGCAGGTGCGACAATCGCTTCTGCGCAAATGCGCTTGGGGACGTAGCTCAGCTGGGAGAGCGCTGCCGTCGCATGGCAGAGGCCGAGGGTTCGATTCCCTTCGTCTCCACCAGACGAATCCAAGAGGGGCGCCCCCGGGGGCGCCCCTCTTCTCGTAAGCGTCCGAGGGGAGCGTGCCGTGGGCCTGCTCGACGAGTCCGCCTACACCGAGTGCCGCCTCTGCCCCCGGGGGTGCGCCGTCGACCGCACGGCGCCCGGCCCCCGCGGCGTGTGCGGCCAGGGCGACGGGGTCCGCGTGGCCCGGGNCGCCCTCCACTACTGGGAGGAGCCACCCATCTCGGGGGAGGCGGGCTCGGGCGCCATCTTCTTCTCGGGCTGCCCCCTCGGGTGCGTCTTCTGTCAGAACCACCGGATCAGCTCGGAGGGCTTCGGCCGCGCCGTCTCGGCGCGCCGCCTGGCCATGGTGATGCTGGAGCTGCGGGGCCAGGGCGCCCTCAACGTCAACCTCGTCACGGCGCTGCACTTCGCCCCGCAGGTGGCCCGGGCCGTGGCGCTGGCCCGTGACGCCGNGCTCGCCATCCCCGTGCTCTGCAACACCTCGGGCTATGAGCGGCCCGAGCTCNTGGCGGCCCTCGACGGCGTCGTGGACGTTTGGCTCGCCGACTTCAAGTACGCCTCGCCGGACCTNGCGGCCCGCTACTCCCGCGCCCGGGACTACCCCCNGGTGGCGGCCGCCGCGCTCTCCCAGATGGTGGCGCAGGTGGAGGCCCGGGGCGGTCGCAGGCTCGCGCCCGANGGCACTATGCTGCAGGGCGTCGTCGTGCGGCACCTCGTGATGCCCGGCGCCTCGGACGACTCCATGGCCGTGCTCGACCGTGTGTGGGAGATCGGCGGCAACCGCGTGGCCCTCTCGGTCATGAACCAGTACACGCCCAACGCCGAGTGCCGCGCCCGCGGCGACGAGCTCTCCCGCACCGTGACGGACGCCGAGTACGAGTGCGTGCTCGACCACGCGGACGCGCTCGGCTTCGAGCGCATGTGGTGGCAGCAGGGCGGCACGGTCNCAGAGAGNTTCGTGCCNGAGTTCGATGACACCGNNGTGGCCGGCCCCGAGCTCTGAGCGCNANNNGGCATGCCAACCTGCCGTCTCCCGGCCCCGGCGCCCTGTGGCCCCCGTTTGCGTGAAGGCGCGCNNCTGCGCGGGGTACACCGCGGTTGTGAGTCTGCAAGCGGGGTATAGACCGGCGCGAAAGGTTGTGACCGACGCGCCCGAGAAGGAGGCAAGCATGTTCGATTTCTTCAATCGCGACCACGAGACCCGCGAGTCCAAGGACCTCGACCGCCCGCAGGAGATGACCGAGGCCGAGCAGGCTTCGCTCGACGACCGGGTGAAGGCCGAGAAGGAGGAGAAGGAAGTCCTCGAGCATGCCCGTCGCGACATGATCGACAACGAGGAGGAGGGCTACCTCCGTCAAACCGTCTACGACTCGGTCTACGAGACCGCCCGTGACGAGGAGATCGGCCGGTAGGACCTTCGGCACACAGGGAGGGCGCCGGGAGGACCGGCGCCCGTTTTCGTGAGGAGAGACCATGGCATACATCTATGACGAGCCGCTCAACGACCGCAGCGGCATCGGCGGCAAGGAGAAGATGGAGCGAGAGCACNCCGTGGGCGAGATGGNCGAGCAGCTCGAGGAGGGGCGCCCCGAGGTCGCCGGGAGGGCCGAGGCCGAGCGCCTGGCCGACGAGGCCGAGGCCCGCGAGACAAAGCGCGCCATCGCTGAGAAGATGGAGGACGAGGCCGAGCAGCGCTAGGCCCGTCCTGTCCCTTCTCCGTCGGGAGGCCCCATGTCAGACACGCCCAACGCCCTGAGCGACCAGGAGCGCGCGGAGCTCGAGCGGCTCCGCGCCGAGAAACGGCGCCGCGAGGCCGACGCCGCAGCCGCACGGGAGCGCGCGGAGCTCGAGCGGCTCCGGGCGGAGCGAGACGCCGAGGCCTGCGACGCGGCGGCGCACGAGCGCNAGGAGCAGGCCCGCCGGCGCANGGAGCCCGGCGACGATCTCTCCATGCCCACGGCCCAGAAGGTCGTCTTCGCCATCTGCGTGGTGCTCATGGTCTGCGGAGTGCTCTACATCGCCTTCGCGCCCAGATAAAGCCCGGTCTTTCCGGACCTGTGCGCGCCCTTCCCCGCAAAACGGGGGAGGGCGCGCTACCATTGCCCCGAACCGCGCCACCGCCCGCGTACAGCAAAGGGAGACCTCCCATGTCGCTCACCGACCGCACCGTCCCCACCGACGTCGCACTCAACACCGACCTCTACGNGCTCACCATGGCCCAGGGGTTCTGGGAGTCCGGGCTGGCCGACACCCGCGCGGTCTTCTCGATGTTCTTCCGCGAGAACCCCTTCGGCGGCGGCTACGCCGTGGCCTGCGGCGCGGGCCAGGTGGCCGACCTCGTGGAGAACTTCCGCTTCGAGCCCGACACCGTCGAGTACCTGCGGGGCCTCGAGGCCCCGAGCGGCGGCCCCATGNNCAAGGANGGCTTCCTCGACTACCTGGCTGNCTTCAGGTGCGACCTCGACATCCACGGCGTGCGCGAGGGCGACCTCGTCTTCCCCCGCGAGCCGCTGCTGCGGGTGGAGGGGCCCATCATCGCCTGCCAGCTCGTGGAGACGGCCCTGCTCAACCTCGTGAACTTCCAGACCCTCGTGGCCACCAAGGCGGCCCGCGTGGTCCAGGCGGCCGAGGGCCACACCGTGAGCGACTTCGGCCTGCGCCGCGCCCAGGGGCCCGACGGCGGCCTGGCCGTGGCCCGTGCGAGCTACATCGGCGGCGCGAGCTCCACCTCCAACGTGCTCGCCGGCAAGATCTACGGCATCCCGGTGTTCGGCACCCATGCCCACAGCTGGGTCATGGCGTTCCCGAGCGAGCTCGAGGCCTTCCGCGCCTTCGCCCGCTCGNCGCCCAACAACTGCGTGCTCCTCGTCGACACCTACGACGTGGCCCAGGGCGTCGAGAACGCCATCACGGTGGCCCACGAGATGGAGGGGCGCGGGGAGCGCCTGGCGGCCGTGCGCATAGACTCCGGCGACCTCGCCAAGCTCTCCAAGCTCGCCCGGGCGCGCTTTGACGAGGAGGGCCTCGGCTATGTGCGCATCAGCGNCNCCAACGACCTCGACGNGTACACCATCCAGTCGCTGTTCGCCCAAGNGGCCNCCATCGACTCCTTCGGCGTGGGCACCAAGCNTGCCACGGCCGATCCCCAGCCGTCCCTCGGCGGCGTCTACAAGCTCTCGGCCTACCGCAAGGGTGACGAGGGCACCTGGCGCCCCACCATGAAGCTCTCCGAGATGGCCTATAAGCGCACCGTGCCGGGCGTCCAGCACATCCTGCGCTACCGCGACGCGTCGGGCGTGCCCGTGGGGGACGTCATCGTGGACGACGACTGGGTGGACGAGACCCGCGCCGGCCGCGCCGTGGACGTGCTCGACGTCGACACCCTCTACGACTTCGGCCGCTACGAGGCCGAGGAGGTGCTCGTCTGCCTCGTGCGCGACGGCGCCGACACCGGGGAGGGCGGCACCATCGACGAGGCCCGCGAGCGCTGCCGCGCGTCCCTGCGCTACCTGGACCCGGCCACGCGCCGCTTCCTCAACCCGCAGATCTACCCCGTGGCGCTGGAACCAGGCCTCTCGGCCCTGAGGAGCCGCCTCGCCCGGGAGGAGCGCGAGCTCGCGGGCAACCCCGTGGCCTGAGGTTTTGCGCCCGCTGCAGGGGCGGTGCTCCGTGATACACTACTTGCATTCTTGCCCCGTGTCCTTCCCGGGGTGTTTCATCCGCTGTGAGAAAGGACCTCTCCCATGCCTGAGACCATCGAGGAGCTTGTGCGCCAGGCCGTGGCAGCCGCCCAGGCCGCCGGCGACCTTCCCGCCTTCGAGGTGACCGATGCCGGCGTCGAGCGACCGGCCGACACCTCCCACGGCGAGTGGACCTCCACGGTGGCCCTGCGATCGGCGCGGCTCGCCCGCATGGCCCCCGCCAAGATCGCCGAGGCTGTGGCCTCCCACATGCCCGCCTCGCCCGAGGTCGAGAAGGTCGAGGTGGCCGGCCCCGGCTTTATCAACTTCTACCTGGCCACGGCCGCGCACAACGAGATCTTCGCCGAGGCCCGCGCCGAGGGCGCGANCTTCGGTCGCTCNGACGCCGGCCACGGCGAGAAGGTCCAGGTGGAGTTCATCTCCGCCAACCCCACCGGCCCCCTGCACGTGGGCCACGGCCGCTGGGCCGCCATCGGTGACTCCCTCTGCAACGTCCTCGACTTCGCCGGCTACGACGTCCAGCGCGAGTACTACATCAACGACCACGGCTCCCAGATGGACGTCTTCGGCAACTCCATCTCCGAGCGCTACCTCCAGATCGGCGAGGTCATGGAGAAGGAGGGCCTCGACCTCGACGGCGCCGTGCAGTTCCTCGTCGACGACCGCGAGGCCTNCATCGCCGACGAGGACGACTCCGCCCCCGAGACGCACCCCTACATGGACTCCTTCAACGAGAAGCTCGGCGGCAACTCCTACGGCGGCGACTACATCATCACCCTCGCCCGCGAGTTCTGGGACGCCGACNGCGACAGNTGGATGGGCGCCACCGAGGAGGAGCGCGCCCCCGAGTTCCGCGAGCGCGGCTACAAGCTCCAGCTCGGCCGCATCAAGGACACCTGCTCNAGNGNGCGCNGCGAGTTCGACAACTGGAAGAGCGAGCGCTCCTTCTACGTCAAGGATCCCGAGACCGGCGTGAGCCCCATCGACGCCACCTTCGCCATGCTCGAGGAGCAGGGCCTGCTCTACCGCACCGACGACGGCGCCCTCNGGGTCAAGACCACGGACTTCNGCGACGACAAGGACCGCGTGGTCGTGAAGTCCAACGGCGAGTACACCTACTTCGCCTCCGACGTGGCCTACACCTGGGAGAAGCTCACCAACTACGATTACGAGATCAACATCCTCGGCGCCGACCACCACGGCTACATCCGCCGCGTGCAGGCCGTGGGTGCGGCCATGGGCTTCCCGGGCAAGTACGAGGTGCTGCTCGGCCAGTTCGTGAACCTGCTCCGTAATGGCGAGCCCGTCCGCATGTCCAAGCGCCGCGGCACCATGGTCTCCTTCGACGAGCTCATCGACGAGGCCGGCGTGGACGCCACCCGCTACACCCTCATCAGCCGCTCGTCCAACCAGACCATCGACTTCGACATCGAGAACGTCCGCAAGCAGGACAGCTCCAACCCGGTGTACTACGTGCAGTATGCCCACGCGCGCATCTGCTCCATCCTGCGNCGTGCCGCCGNCGTCGACTACGCCGAGGCGGAGACGATGGGCATGGAGGCCGTGGCCGCCAAGGCCGTGGGCCCCGACCCCGACCTCTCGCTGCTCACCGACCCCACCGAGGCCGAGCTCGCCCGCACGATGTCCAAGTTCGCCGAGCTCGTCGCCGGCTGCGCCCGCGACCGCGCCCCCTTCCGCATCACCCACTACGTCCAAGAGCTGGCGAGCGAGTTCCACCGCTTCTACAACGAGTGCCAGATCCTGCCGTCCGACGCGCGTCCCATCGACCCCGCGCTGTCCCACGCCCGCCTGGCCGTGTGCGACGCCGTGCGCATCAACCTCGAGGTGGCGCTGCGCCTCATCGGCGTCTCCGCCCCCGACAGGATGTATCGAGAGGCGACGAACGATAACGCGTAGGTATCTTTGAGTTGTTGAAGCGGCGTAGGCTGTAGCCTGCGCCGCTTTTTTTGTCCCGGCCTGCTCCTAAAACGATCCTACAAAGAAGGTAAAAAGGAACTGTCCGGCGTAGGCTGGCACATTCGCCGTATTTCCCCAGCACCCGGTGGCACTTACGCCCTGGCAGAAGTGGGTGTTCCCTACTTTTAGTATGAACTTCAGCTGCTTGCTAATCTGGAAGTTGAAAATCGCCGAGAGTTGGAGTAGAAAAGGATACGAATTTGGTATACACGTGAATGCGATAGAAAAAGAGTCCTTTTTGAGTACATCAGCGCTCGGAATTGATATTCTGGGCATGACGGGAGCCAAAGGGGACCCCGTTTCTGTCGCAACGGCCCACAGACCGATCGGGGAGGCAGCGTCATGGAGCTCAAGGAATTCATGTCCGTCAGATGCGCGTGCAACATCGTTCGCCAGGAGACGCCGGCGCCCGAACGCCTCACCTTCGAGGAGCTCGCCATCCTCTGCCACCTCTTCGAGAACGGCGACGAGCTGAAGACCTCCGAGATCGCGGACTACCAGGGCGTGCTGCGCCCCACTATGACGCACCGCACCAACCACCTGGCCCGTCTCGGCCTCACNNCGCGCCACGAGGGCATCCACGACCGACGTAACGTNTGCTGCGCCATCTCCGACAAGGGCGTCGAGGTCAAGGACCGCCTCTGCCGCGAGGTCTGCAGCCACATCCAGAACGGCGCCCCGCTGCACCGCTCCAGCCCCGAGCGCATCTGCAAGTTCATCGACGCCATGGGCACCGTGTTCTGCATGTCCGGCGACCTCGTGCTCCTCGCCCTCCAGATGAGCGGCGACGACTCCCTCTCCGTCTCCCAGATCGTGCGCACCCTTGGCCTGCTGCAGCCCACCNTGTCCATGNCGGTCTCCAGCCTGGTGGACCGCGGCATGGTGGAGCGCAACCGCGCCACGCCCGACGCCACCCGTACGCTCCAGGTGTGCCTCCTTCCCGAGGGCAAGGCCCGTGCCCTGGAGCTGGCCGACCGCGTGAACCAGATCGTGGTGCGCCGCAACCGCCGCTCCCACGGCACCGCGGAGGCCGAGTAGCCCGTCGGCGCACATTCGCCCCGCATGCAGGCGCCCGCCCATCCGGCGGGCGTTTTTTTCTTGCCGCTGGGGGAGGGCGTCAAACCGCAGGGCTCTGCTGTGGTATAGTGCCTGCGATGCCGCGGCCTTTGAGCCGCTGCTCCCCGCGGGCGCATGTCCCGCCACCTTCCAGAGCACCTCAGCGTCCCANCCCGCATGCCGTCGCGCGCCGGACGCCGTGATGCCCTCCCAACCCTGTGTGCAAGAAGAAAGGCTCCCCATGGCCCAAGACGAGAATCCCGCCGTCGCACCTGCGGACCCGTCCCCCTCGGAGGAACCGGCCAAGCCCAAGCGCCGCCGCCGCGTGAAGCCGCCCGAGCCCCGGGACGCCGCGGCGGACGCTCCCGCGGAGGAGACGCCCAAGCGCAGGCCGGGCCGTCCCCGCAAGAAGCCCGTCGAGACCGAGACGGCGCCCACCAAGGATGCCGCGCCCACCGAGGCCCCCGAGGTGTCCCCGGCCAAGGGGAAGGCCGGCGAGCCCGAGGGCGAGGCCAAGCCCAAGCGCCGTCCCGGCAGGCCCCGCAAAAAGGCCGCGGAGGCCGCGGACGACNCCGCCCAGGACCGCCAGGGCGATGCCAAGGCCGGCAAGGGGGCCGACGACGCCCGCGACGACCGGGGCCAGGAGAAGGCCGAGAGGGCGCNCNGCGACACCCGCGACAGGGGGGAGCGCGACAGGGGCGACCGTCCCGAGAGGAACGACCGCGACCGCGGCCAGGGCCGCGGCAACAACGGCCACCAGCAGAACGGCAAAGGCTACAACGGCAACGGCCGCAACGGCGGCCACCAGCAGAACGGCCGCAACAACCGCAACAACCGCCACAAGAAGCAGGTGCAGACGGCACCCAGCCTCACCCGCGAGGAGCTCGAGGCCCNCAAGGTGGCCGAGCTCCGCACCAAGGCGGCCGAGTACGACGTTGACCCCAAGGGCCTCCGCAAGGCCGAGCTCGTGGACGCCATCTACGATGCCGCCGCCCGAGCCGAGGGCTTCCGCACCGTCACGGGCGTCCTCGAGATCACCAACGAGAACTACGGCTTCGTGCGCACGGACCACTATATGCAGGGCGAGGACGANGNCTTCGTGCAGCAGGCCCTGATCCGNAACCTGGGGCTGCGCCGCGGCGACCTCGTCGAGGGCACCGTGCGTCCCGCCGGCCCCGGCAACAAGTTCCCGCCCATGGCGCGCGTCACCGCCGTCAACGGCAAGGACCCCGAGCTCGCCCGCCGTCGCCCGCGCTTCCGCGACCTCACGCCCGTCTACCCCAACGAGCGCCTGTACATGGAGACCGGCCGCGAGTCCATTACCGGGCGCGCCATCGACCGCGTGGCGCCCGTGGGCAAGGGCCAGCGCGGCCTCATCGTGAGCCCGCCCAAGGCCGGCAAGACCACGGTGCTCAAGCACATCTGCCAGTCCATCGCCATGAACAACCCCGAGGTACACCTCATCTGCCTGCTCGTGGACGAGCGCCCCGAGGAGGTCACCGACATGGAGCGTTCCATCCGCGGCGACGTGGTGGCCTCCACGTTCGACATGCCCGCCGACAACCACACCCACGTGGCCGAGCTCGTCATCGAGCGCGCCAAGCGTCTCGTGGAGGAGGGGGAGGACGTCGTGGTGGTGCTCGACTCCANCACGCGCCTGGCCCGCGCCTACAACCTCGCGGCGCCCGCGAGCGGGCGCATCCTCTCGGGCGGCGTGGACTCCGCGGCCCTCTATCCGCCCAAGCGCTTCCTCGGCGCCGCCCGCAACNTNGAGAANGGCGGNNCGCTCACCATCCTGGCCTCGGCTCTGGTGNACACNGGCTCCAAGATGGACGAGGTGATCTTCGAGGAGTTCAAGGGCACCGGCAACATGGAGCTCAAGCTCGANCGCGAGCTGGCCGACAAGCGCATCTTCCCAGCCATCGACCCTGTGCAGTCGGGCACCCGCAACGAGGAGCTGCTCATCGCCAAGCAGATGCAGCCGTTCGTCTGGGGCCTGCGCCGCGTGCTCGCCAACATGAACAACGTGGAGCGTGCCGAGGCCTCCCTCGTGAAGGGCCTCAAGCAGACCGAGACCAACCAGGAGTTTCTCATCCGCTCGGCCAAGAAGGCCGCGCAGCTGGAGTACTCCGACTAGCGTCCATGGGCATCGAGGGGTCGTCCCTCGGCAAGACGGGGGCGGCGCGCCGGGGGTATCCCGCGGCGCGCCGCCCCCTCTCGTCGTGGGGGGGGGGTGATTATCGGCCGTTCTTCTTCCGGTGCCTGGCATAGGTCCTTCCCACGGCGCCCTGCAGCGCCATGACCAGGCCCGTGGGCAGCGCCTTGCAGAGGCCGTTGGCCACGCACATGTCCGGGGCGGTGATGATGCAGGCCTTGCCCCTGAGCGACTCCCTGAGGGCCTTGGCGCACACNGCGTCCGGGNCCTCGAAGCCGATCCACTCCATGGATGCGAGGGCCTTCTCGCTGCCCGGGCGGTCGAGGAACGCGGTGTCCATGAACTTGGGGCAGACGGCGCTCACGTGGATGCCGGCGTCGCCGAGCTCACGGTCGAGGGCGCGGGAGAAGTCGAGCACGAACCGCTTGGTGGCCCCGTAGACCGAGAGGCCGGGCTGGGGAACGAGGGCGGCCGCACTCGCGATGTTGACGATGCGGGAGCCCGCGTGCATGTAGAACAGGCAGCTGTAGCAGAGCTCCACCACGGCGAGGCAGTTGAGCCGCACCATGTTGCCGTTGGCGGTGGCCCCGATGGAGGTGAAGGGGCCGAACTTGCCGAACCCGGCGCAGTTGAGGAGCCACTGGACGTTGAGGTCGCGCTCGGCGGCCAAGGCCCCGTCCACGGCCTTGAAGCTCGCGGGGTCGCAGAGGTCGAGGGCGAGGACCTTGGTGGGGGCGGCGAGGTCGGAGGCGACCTCGTCAAGCTTTTCCGCGCTGCGGGCGATGAGCCAGATCTCGTCGAGCGGCCCGCCGGCCCCCTGGTCGAGGAGCTTGGCAAAGCGCAGGCCGAGGCCGGATGAGGCGCCGGTGACGATGGCGATGTTTCGCACGGTGGGTCCTTTCGACGGGGTCTCCCAAGTGCTTTCGACANTTTTGCACGGTGCGGCGTACATGTGGGTGGTTACCCCTCGGCGGACCGGCGAGTGGTTCCGTTGTGGGAAGAATCATGGATTTGGCATAGGGTACAGGAGGGAAAATGGACTATAGTCGGAGTTGGTTCGACGCACTTCGCGACGGTAAACGCAGCAGAAACCCACCAAACCGTTGCACTGCAAGCGTCTCGTACGCCCAGCGCATCCCGGGGACACCGCTCCCCATCTGCTCATACCGCCGCCGTAGGCGTCCNCGCGGCGAAGGNATGCATCGATGGTCAAAGATCACGGGAGCCGGGCGGTTTTCGCAGGCTTGGCAACTTCCACGACCCTCTGGTCGGTCCCTTCCCTCGCCCAAGNGTCGCCCCTCGACGGGGCGTCCCCCATGCTCGCCTGCACCGGCGCNGCCGTCCTCGGCTTCGCCGCCGGCGCCGCGGTTGCGGCCGTCCTGGCCCGCCGGGCCGTGGCGGGGGAGCGCTCGGAGCTCCTCGCCCGCATCTCGGCCCTCGAGGAGGCCGTCCAGGAGACGCGCCTCACGGGCACCGTCACCGGCCGCCATGTGGCCACGGGCGAGCCCCGCTACCGGCTGCGCCGCACCGACGCCGCGACGGCCGTCGAGGAGGCGCCCCTCGCCGCCCCCGCACCCGTAGCGCAGGCCTCCGAGCCCGCGCCCGCTGCCGAGGCCTCCGCGCCCGTGGAGGCGTCCGAGGCGGGGACCGACGCCGCGCCGCGCCCCAAGGGCCGCCACTTCAAGGGGAGCGTCGCCGCTGCCCGTGCCGCCGCCCCGGCATCCGAGCCCGTGCAGGCCGCGCCCGCCGCGAAGCCTGCCACTCCGATCCCTGTCGCCCCGGACCCCGCGGCCCCGCTCGCCGACCGTCTGCCGGCCTTCGGCGTCCCCGACGAGGAGCGCCCGTTCTCCGCACCCACCCTGGGCGACGCCGGGCTCCACACCGCCGCGCCGGTGGAGGACTACGAGAGCGTGGCCGCCCAGTACGCCCAGCGGAAGTCTTTCAAGAACCGCATGATGGCCCTCTCCAAGGGCGTGGGCCGGGTCCTTGCCGAGCGCCTTGGCGGCGACATCATGGACGACCTGCCCATGATCCAGCGCGCCGACGGCACCGTGGCCGACGTGGGCACCTCCTGGTGGGAGGCCGCCGCCGCCATGAACGACCTCGAGATCTCCCGCGACCTCTCCAACGAGCTCGCCTCCATCCGCGAGACCGTGGACGACGTGGCCGCCGCCGTGGACGCCTCCGTCTCCTTCGAGGTGCCCTTCTCGGCCTCCAACGTCCCCGGCTGCCCCGCCCAGACCCTGGACCGGGAGGAGCCCGCCGCCACCGCGACCGCCGAGGGGTCTGCGGCCCCCGTCGCCACGACGCCCGTCCCCGCCTCCGCGGCCCTCGAGGCCGACTCCACCGACTGCATGGACCTCCAGGGCCGCTCCGACGGCTGGGAGCAGGCCCTCGACGCCCTCGACCAGCGCTTCGACGACAACCTCGTCTCTGGCAAGGCCGAGTCCACCCCGGCCGGCGTCCGCTGCGAGGTGGAGCCCGTGGCCGAGTTCTCGCGCTTCCAGGACTTCGTGGGCGGCGACGACACCCTCGACGAGCCCGACGGCCTGGAGCCCGACACGCAGTTCCTCACGTTCCGCGCGCCGGCCGGCCACCCCGAGGTCACCGACACCGCGAGCTACGTGAACTACCTCGTAGCCCACGAGATGGGCGAGAACCGCTCCCGCACCGCACGCCGCGCCGTCAAGCACGCCCTCAAGGTCATCCCCGGGGGCACGTCGGCCGACCTCAAGGTGGTGTAGGTGACGGCCTCTCCCAAGGACGGCAAGACGGCGCGCCGGACCTGGGTCTGGCGCGCCGTCCTCGTGTGCTGGTGCCTTTTCATGTGGAGCCGCTCGCTCAAGGCGGGCGACGCGTCGCTCGGCGACAGCGCCTTCGTGGTGGGCCTCGTGCGCCCGCTCTTCGAGGCCGTGGGCGTCACCGACGCCGACCTCATGCAGTTCGTCGTGCGCAAGCTCGCCCANTTCANCGAGTNCCTCGTCATGGGCCTCGTCTGCCGCCAGGCGTTCCCTGCGGACCCGGGGCGTCGCGGCAACAGGGCGGCCTACGCGGCCCGGGCCCTCACGGTGGTGCTCGTGCCGAGCGCCGACGAGTGCATCCAGCTCTTCGTCCCCGGGCGCTCCGGCATGGTGCGCGACGTCCTCATCGACATGGCGGGTGCCGCCTGCGGCCTCGCCCTCAGCGGATGGACGTCCCGTCTGTGCAGCAGGAGAGCGCGAAGGTCCTGAGCCCGGGGTCGACCCTTTGGGCCGCGGCCCCCACGGCGGCGGCGCGGGCGTCGCCCAGACACGCGGCCATCATGGTGGAGCCCGAGCCGCTGATCCAGAACGCCGAGGCGCCGNCCCCCNNGCNGGNGGCGCGGCAGCGGTCGTAGTGGGCGATGAGGGGGCGGCGGTAGGGCTNGTGGAGCCGGTNGTCGCAGGCCTTGGCGAGGAGCTCGCCGTCGCCGGTCTCGAGGGCGTGGCACGTGGCGGCCACACGGCCCATCTGCCACACGGCCGTGGCGAGCGGGACGGAGGGGGGCATGACGCGGCGGGCGTCCTCGGTGCGCACCTCGTAGGGAGGGCACACGGCCACGAACCGCCAGGCGTCGCTCACGGGGGCCTCCATGCACACCACCTCGCCGTCCCCCGTCGTGAAGGAGCTCGTGAGACCGCCGAGCACGGCGGGGGCCACGTTGTCGGGGTGGCCCTCCCGCTCGCTCGCCAGTTCCACGAGGCGCCGGCGGTCCACCTCCACGCCGGCGAGGGCGTGGGCCGCGGCGATGCCGGCCACGATGCACGTGGAGCTGGAGCCCAGGCCGCCGGAGAGCGGGATGCCCGTCTCGCAGGAGAGGGCAACGGGCGATGGCTTGACGCCGAGGGCCCGCGAGGCTTCGAGGTAGGTCGTGTAGGCCAGGTTGCCCGGGTTGGCGAACCGCGGCTCGCAGCCGGAGAAGGAGCTCTCCTCCGCCCGCTNNAACGTGAAGCGGTTGCCCAACGTGAGGGCCAGCCCCAGGCAGTCGAAGCCCACGCCCAGGTTGGCNGACGTGGCCGGAACCCAGACGGAGACCCGGTCGCGCGACACCGTCACGCCCCCGCGNGGAAGACGGCCCCGGCGGCGCGCTCCACGGCGGCGCCCATGGCGTCGCGGTCCACGACCTCGGTGAAGCGCACGGCGCGGTCCCGGAGGGCCGAGAGGGGCGCCGGCGGCTCGGTGCCGGTGAGCGCGGCCAGACGGTCCATGGCGGCGAAGCCGTCGAGCCTCGCAACGTCCTCGCCCAGGGCGGCGAGCACCTCGGCCGGGAACTTGTAGGGGCTGGCCGTGGCGAGCACCACGCGCGCGCGGCCTTGGGGCTCCTGGGCGTCGAGCACGGTCTTGGCCACGGCCGTGTGGGGGTCGAGCAGCACTCCGTCTCGCTCCCAGGTGCGCCGGATGGTCCCGCGGCACTCGTCGTCGGTGGCGCGGCCGCCCGAGAAAGTGGAGCGGATGGCGTCCATGACGGGGGCGGGCACGGTGTAGGCGCCCTTCTCGGCGAGGTCGGCCATGAGGGAGGCCACGAGCTCGCAGTCGCCGTCGGAGGCGAAGTAGAGCAGCCGCTCCAGGTTGGACGACACGAGGATGTCCATGGACGGCGAGATGGTCTTGTGGAACGGGCGCCGGCGGTCGTAGGTGCCGGTGGCCAGGAAGTCGCAGAGCACGTCGTTGGCGTTGGAGCACACGTGGAGGCGCCCCACAGGCAGGCCCAGGCGCTTGGCGTAGTAGCCGGCGAGGACGTCGCCGAAGTTTCCGGTGGGCACGTAGAAGTCCACCTCGTCGCCCATGGCCACGGCGCCGCGCTCCAGCAGCTGGGCGTAGGCGTCCAGGTANNAGACCACCTGCGGCACGAGGCGCCCCACGTTGATGGAGTTGGCGCTGGAGAGGAACACGCCCTCCCCGGCCAGGCGCACGGCCAGGTCGCGGTCCGCGAAGATGCGCTTGACCTCGCCCTGGGCGTCGTCGAAGTTGCCGCGCACGGCGTACACGGCCACGTTGCCGCCGGCCTGGGTGGCCATCTGCAGGTGCTGGACGTCGCTCACCTTGCCGTCGGGGTAGAACACACAGACGCCGCAGCCCTCCACGTCGGCGAAGNCCGCCAGCGCCGCNTTGCCGGTGTCGCCGGAGGTGGCGCATACGATCATGACGTCGCGGCCGTCGCCGGCGCGGGCCTGGCCCATGAGCTGGGGCAGCATCTGTAGCGCCACGTTCTTGAAGGCGCTCGTGGGGCCGTGGAAGAGCTCCAGCAGCCAGTCGTCGCCCACCGGGGTCACGGGCGTCACAGCCGGGTCGTCGAAGGTGCCGCCGTAGGCGCGGCGCACGCAGCCCGCCACCTCCTGCTCGGTGAAGTCCGGCAGCAGGTGGCCGAGGACGCGCCGGGCGCGGGAGGGGTAGTCGCCGGCCCAGAGCGGCTCGAGGTCGAGGGGGGAGGCGAGCACCCCGTCGCTCACGTAGAGCCCGCCGTCCGGTGCGATGCCCGCCAGTATTGCTTGCTTGCTTGTTACGGGTTCGAGCAGAGAACGGGTGCTGTGGTAGAACGAATCCATCGAGACTCCCCCTCGGTCGAGCGGTGCAGGGTTCTGCCCATGGTAGCGGAGCCGCCCCGTGGGTCGCCGAGGGGCGATGGCCGCGAAAGATTGGATTAACAGAGATGAGAATCGCCCTTCTCGGCGTCGGCACCGTGGGAGGCGGCGTCATCGAGATCGTCGACTCGCGCGCCCCCTCCCTCGAGGTGGCCCGCATCCTCACCCTCCCGGGCACCTACGACGACCCCCGNGTCACCTACNACTTCGCCGACANCGTCTCCGACGACTCCATCGAGTGCGTGGTGGAGGCCATGGGCGGCCTCGAGCCGGCCCACACCTTCATCATGGAGAGCCTCGCCGCCGGCAAGCACGTGGTCACGGCAAACAAGGCCGTGGTGGCCGCGTTCNTGCCGGAGTTCTGCGCCCAGGCCGAGGAGTCCGGCGTGGGCTTCTTCATCGAGGCCACCTCGGGCGGCGGCATCCCCTGGATCGCCTCCATCGAGAAGGCGCGCCGCATCGACCGCATCGAGCGCATCTCGGGCATCCTCAACGGCACGTCCAACTACATCGTCGACCGCATGGCCAAGGACGGGGCCGAGTTCGCCGACGTGCTCGCCCAGGCCCAGGCCCTCGGGTACGCCGAGGCCGACCCGTCGGCGGACATCGACGGCATCGACGTNGCCAACAAGTGCNTCATCAGCTCCACCGTGGCGTTCGGCACGCTCTGCCGCCGCGACANCCCGGTCCACGGCATCCGGAACCTCACCAAGGCCGACCTCGACACCTTCGCCGACCTGGGCTACGCCGTGCGCCTCATGGCCCGCNCGGCCCGCGACGACGACGGCNACGCCGCCTGCGTGGAGCCGGTGCTCCTGCCCCTGGCGTCGGTGGAGGGCAACGTGCCCGACAACTTCAACATCGCAACGCTCGTGGGCACCACCGTGGGCCCGCTCAAGTTCTACGGCCAGGGCGCCGGCGCGCTGCCCACGGGCAACGCCATGGTGCAGGACCTCGTCGACTGCGCCGGCGGCGAGCGGCCCGTCTACCCCACGGGGGAGACCCTGTCCTGGAAGCCCGGCCTGCTCCGCGCCGACTACGTCTTCCGCACCGCGGCCGCGCTCCCCGCCGACACCCCCGGCACCGCCGTGGAGGTCGCGCCCGGCTACGTCTCCGTGGGCGGCCTCTCCGCCACCGAGGCCGCGGCCCTGGCGGACGCCCTCCTCGCNGAGGACCCCGCCACCCTNATGGCCGCCGTGGCCGACGTCGACTAGGGCCCGGAGCCCCCGAGAGCTAAGGACCATCGCCCGATGATCAAGATCACCAAGTTCGGCGGCTCGTCGGTCGCCNGCCCCGAGNACTTCGCCAAGGTCAAGCGCATCATCGACGCCGACCCGGCCCGCCGCTTCGTCGTGGTGAGCGCGGCCGGCAAGCGCTTTGCCGGCGACAACAAGGTCACCGACCTCCTCTACCTCGTGAACGCCCACCGCGACTACCACGTGGACTGCTCGGACCTCCTCGACGACATCGAGGGGCGCTTCCTCGCCATCAAGGAGGGGCTGGGCCTCACCTGGCCCGTGGCCGAGAAGTTCCGCGACTTCCGCGAGGGCCTGGCCGACGACTCCCCGGAGTACGTGGTGAGTCGCGGCGAGTGGTTCACCGCGCACCTTATGGCCGAGTACCTGGGCCTGCCGTTCGTGGACGCCGCCGACGCCATCGTCTTCCACCACGACGGCACCCTCGACCTCGAGCGCACGGCCGATCGCGTGCGCGAGCTCGTGGTGCGCCGCGGGAGCTTCGTCATGCCCGGCTTCTACGGCGCCACCTGCGACGGCGAGATCAAGCTGCTGGACCGCGGCGGCGGCGATATCACGGGCTCCATCCTGGCCAACGCCCTCTCGGCCGACCTCTACGAGAACTGGACCGACGTCTCGGGCTTCCTCACGGCCGACCCGCGCGTGGTGGACCGCCCCCGCACCATCGAGCGCATCACCTTCGACGAGATGCGCGAGCTCTCCTACATGGGCGCCAACGTGCTCCACGAGNAGGCCATCTTCCCGGTGCGTGAGGCCAACATCCCCATCGCCNTCCTCAACACCAACGACCCCGGGGCCCAGGGCACCATCATCCGCGAGCGCGTGGAGACGAGCCCCGACGACCCGGTGATCACCGGCATTGCCGGCAAGCGCGACTTCATCACGGTCTACATCGCCAAGACGCACANGAGCGACGCCGTGGGTTTCATGCGCCGGGCCCTCTCGGTGTTCGAGCGCTACGGTGTGAGCGTGGAGCACATCCCCACGGGCATCGACTCGTTCTCGGTGGTGGTGAACGGAGCCGACGTCAAGGACTCCGTCTACTCCATCGTGGCCGACCTCCAGAAGGAGCTTCAGCCCGACCAGGTGAAGGTGGTCGACAAGCTGGCTCTGGTCTCNGNGGTGGGCCGCAACATGAGCTCCCGCCCCGGCTCGTCGGGCAGGCTGCTCGGGGTGCTCGGCAACGCCGGCATCAACGTGCGCATGATCACCCAGAGCTCCCAGGAGATCAACATCATCATCGGAGTGAACAACGAGGACTTCGAGCGCACCGTGGCCGTGGTGTACGAGGCGTTCGTGGTGAACGAAGGGAAGTGAGGGCGGTGCCCGAACCCAAGAACGTCGCCATCNTCGGCGNCACNGGCGCCGTTGGGGCCCAGATGCTGCAGTGCCTCGAGGAGCGGGACTTCCCCGTGGGCGAGCTGAGACTCCTTGCGAGCAAGNGCTCCGCCGGCACGGACATGTGCTGGAACGGCNGTCTCCTGCGCGTGACCGAGGCCACCCCCGAGAGCTTCGAGGGCGTCGACATCGTGCTGGGCGCCGCCACCAACCCCGTGGCGGAGGCCCTGCTGCCCCACGCGGTCGCCGCCGGCGCCGTGTGCGTGGACAACTCCAGCGCGTTCCGGCTCGACCCCGAGGTACCCCTCGTGGTGCCCGAGATCAACCCCGAGGACGTGGCCTGGAAGCACGGCATCGTGGCCAATCCCAACTGCGCCACCATCATCGGCCTCGTGTGCGTGGCGCCGCTGTCGCGCGTGGCGGGCGCCAGGCGCATCGTCTGCAGCACCTACCAGGCCGCCAGCGGCGCCGGACTCCCCGGCATCGAGGAGCTGGAGGCCGAGAACCAGGCCATCGTGGAGGGCACCCCCATGCCGGAGCCCCGCGCCTTCGCCTACCAGCTGGCCTACAACCTCATCCCGCAGATCGGCGGCTTCGACGGCCTCGGCTACACCTCCGAGGAGATGAAGATGCAGAACGAGGGCCGCAAGATCATGCACGACCCCGACCTGCGCGTGAACTGCACCTGCGTGCGCGTGCCCATCGCCCGCAGTCACANCGAGTCCATCACCGTGGAGTTCGAGCGCCCCATCACGCCCGACGAGGCCCGAGATGTGCTGCGCCAGGCCCCAGGCGTGCGCGTGGTGGACGACCCGGCCGAGCAGCTCTACCCCNTGCCGCTCGACACGAGCGACCAGGACCTGGTGTACGTGGGCCGCATCCGCGAGGACGTCTCGGCGCCGGAGGGCGTGAACTCGCTCACGTTCTGGTGCTGCGGCGACCAGATCCGGAAAGGCGCCGCCACCAACGCTGTGCAGATAGCAGAATTGCTGCTCTAGGGGTAGAATGGGCGCTGTTTGGAGCTGCAAGGTCCAGATNACGCGCCCATAGCTCAGTGGATAGAGCACCGGTCTTCTAAACCGATGGTCGACGGTNCGAATCCGCCTGGGCGCACCATGACCTTGAGGAGAGCCCCCGTGGCCGCAAGCCGGCCGTGGGGGCTTTTGCCATGGCGGGGGGGGGTGCGGTCTGCGTCCGGTGCGTCGCAGCCGCCCTGTAGGGTG
>NZ_CAJMXC010000016.1:0-31666 GCF_905219715.1 Olsenella sp. CU969 | reverse complement strand
CCTCAAGGGCATGCCCGAGGCCGCCTCTTGGCGAGAGCGCGCCATGCACTGCGACACCGCCGCCGACTACCTCGCCCTCATCGAGGCGGTCGCCGCGCAGTGACGCCCCTGTCCCAACACCCGGACACTTTTGTCCCAATGGTCGGGCACTTTTGTCACTACAGACCTTGATTATGAGAGGGGCGACGATGGCGGACGCGATCGGCTTCCGGGCCCTCTACCTCCACGTGCCGTTCTGCGTGCGCAAATGCGCCTACTGCGACTTCGCCTCGTCGGCCACGGGGCGCCGCGACCCGCTCATGGCAGTGTACGCCCGGTCGCTCGCCGCCATGGTGCGCCGCATGGCGGGGGAGGGCCTGCTCGACGGTCTCTCCACTGCCTATGTGGGCGGGGGCACCCCGTCGCTCCTGGGGGGCGAGGGCCTCTCCTTCCTGATCGGTGCCGTCCCGTCCGTGGGCGAGCCNNCGTTCGNGGCCAACCCCGACTCCTTCTCGCCCGACCTGGCGGCCGCCGCCCGCGACGCCGGCGCCACCCGGGTGTCCCTGGGTGTGCAGTCTCTGGCAGACGACGAGCTCCGGGCCCTCGGGCGCGTCCATGACGGTGAGGCGGCCCGGCGGGCCCTGGGTGAGGCGGCAGCCAGCGGGCTCCGCCTGTCGGCCGACCTCATGGCCGCCGTCCCCGGCCAGACGCCGGCAAGCCTCGCCGCCAGCGTGGAGGGTGTGGTCGCCGCCGNCGCCACCCACGTGNGCGTCTACCCACTCATCGTCNNGGAGGGCACGGCCTTCGGGCGGGCCGTGGAGGAGGGGTCCATGGAGGAGCCCTCGGACGACGAGGAGGCCGCCGCCATGGAGGCGGCCGAGCGGGTCCTCGGCCGGCTGGGCTTCGCGCGTTACGAGGTGGCGAGCTACGCGCGGCCCGGCGAGCGCTGCCGACACAACCTCTCCTATTGGAACGGCACGCCCTACCTGGGCCTCGGCACGGCGGCGGCGTCCATGGCCGACTGCGGGCTCTACGGGCGCCTGCGTCGCCTGGCGCCGGGGCTGCCCGCCGTGGCGGCCTCCACGGCGCGGGTTCGTCTCACCTGCGACTCGACCGCCCGGGAGGTGGCCGCGGCCGAGGGGGACCTGTCGCGGCTGTCCTTTGGAGTAGAGGAGCTCACGGCCGGGGAGGCCGCCGCCGAGGACCTCATGCTCGCGGCGCGGACGTCGGACGGGCTGGGGCCGGGGCTGCTCGCCCGCGCCCGGGACGCCGTCGGCGCGGCGGCCGTGGACCGCGCCGTGGACACGCTGGTGGGGGAGGGGCTCCTTGCCGAGACCCCGTCGGGGGCCTTTGCGCCCACCGAGCGCGGCTGGCTCATGGGCAACGTCGTCTTCGGGGAGCTGTGGGGCTTGGCGGACGGGGGCTGACGGCTCCGGGCTGGGATGCCCCTTCTCGAGTGCGAACCTCAACCGGCCCCGTGCGGGGTTGCGCGATATAAATGTTCCATCATAAGTAGACCGGTGTAAATTATGGATGAAACTCGCTTCTGGCGCCGGTGGTTCGCATATTTCCATCAAGTTGCAGCGCTTATATCGCGCAATCGACTTCAGCCCCCTGCGGCCTCCCGGTCGCGCGCCGGCAGCCGCGAAGGCGCCCCCTACTCGCCGCCGCCCTCGGCGATGCCCCTCGCCCAGGCACGCACCTCCGCGCCCACCTGCGGGTCGTCGGCGTAGGAGCCCAGCACGCCGCAGAGGAACCGCGCGTACGTCTCCTTGAGCCGGTGGTCGCCCACCACCTTGGCCTCGGTGCCGAAGCTCGCGAGGCGTCCCATGAGGGCGGCCCCGTCCGACACCGGGACCTCCACGCGCGTGCGCCCGTCGGACAGCACCCGCACGGAGTTCCGCCGGGCCAGGGGCGAGTCCTCGCTGTCGGGGTCGAACGAGTCAGCGATGGCCTTGAGCACCGATCCCTCTGCCTCCAGCTCGAGCATGAGCGGGTCGGAGGTCGCGTACATCTCGTAGCTCGCCTCCAGGGTGTAGCGCTCGTGNTCGGTGAGGCCGGCACGCTTGCCGGGCGCCGGGTCCACGNGACGGTAGGGGAGCGGGCCGGGGTATCCCTCGTCCGCCCAGTCCTCCACGCTGCCAGGAATGACGCGGTCCAGCCGGTAGTTGAGGTAGCCGTCGTTGTGCACGAGGTAGCGTGGGCCGTCCGGGGTATCCTCCATCTCCACGAACCGGGCACTCATGCAGGGCGTTCTCATAGGCGCGATCGGAGTCGTACTGGGTGTCGGAGACGAGCAGCCCGTAGTCGCGCTCGAGGACCGTCAGGATGTCGTCGGGGGCGTCGAGGTCGCCCTCGTCCCAGGAGCTGGCCACAAGGGTCACGCCCTCGTCGTCCTCCTCTGACGTGCAGCGGCACATGAGGTCCCACAACGCGAGCATGCGCTCCTGGCTCGACGCCTTGCGCGGCGTGAGGTCTTCCTCGACGTACGTGTCTCTCTCATGGCTGGCCATGGCGCCTCCGTACCGTCATCTGGATCTGCGAGACCCATTGTGGCACGGTGTTCCGTGGACCTGAATGACATTTTTAAGCGAGGGATATCTAGGCGGCTTNCCGCGCCTGTCGTCATGTTCCGTCGATGACGTCTGTCTCCGTATCCAGGCGGCCTTGGCTCTCGTCGCCCTCCCACCCTCGTACCATCGCCTCGTGGAAGGCCTCCTCGTTACGCGCCACCAGGGCTTCCACCTCGCCGTCCGCGAGCTCGACGCCCAGCGCCTCCGCCATGAGGGCGAACNCCCGCTGGTTGGGGCGGANCCGCGGGTTGTCCCAGATCCAGCCGTCGTCCTCGCCCAAGGACCGCAACAGGGCCGNNNCCATGGCCGCCGAGCGGGCCTGACCGTTGTCGCAGGCGACCATGATGGTGCCGCGGCCCCGGTGCCCGAGGAAGAACGCGGCCGCCTCCCTTGCCTGCTCCCGCGTCATGGCCTGCGGGTGCTCGTAGGCGACGTCAGCGAACTCCAGCACGAGGCAGTCGGGGCCCTCCTCGACGCCTGCCATCTTGCGACGCGACGTCATGACGATGGCGGCGGCAGGGGAGGGGATCCCCGGTACCTCGGTGAGCTCCATCCGGCGCATCCGCGACTTGGGCACGATGCGCGACACGACGATTCTGGTGCCGAGGTCTGGGGCCGGCTCCGGCTTCCCGGAGACGCGTCTGAAGAGGTCTTTGATTCGGTTGAAAGACCACGGCGTGAAAGGTGGGTTCATCGGCGCTCCTCGTTTTGGGCTGTGGCCAGCGTAGCTGCCCTCTGCGGCCCGCCATGAGGGATGGTGGCATAGGTGGACCACACTCGCTCCGCCCACGTTATGCCTCCATACGGCATAGTCCTTCTTTCAGCGGGCCGTAACCTTCAGCACATCATCCCGACCCCGAGAGGAGACCCATGGGCGCGTTCGGCAAGGTGATCGGTTACCGGAGGGTCGTCTCCGAGCTCGAGCGCATCGCGNCGGTGCTCGTCGACCCCAGCNCCTACGAGCGTCTGGGCGCCCGTGTCCCCAATGGGCTGCTCATCGCGGGCGAGCCGGGNNTCGGCAAGACCCTAATGGCACGTTGCTTCGTGGAGTACGTTGGACGCCCGTGCGTCACACTGCGGCGCACCGTGGCAGGCAACGAGTTCCTCGGCCAGATCCGCGACGCCTTCGTCAGGGCCGCGGAGGAGGCGCCCTCGATCATCTTCCTCGACGACCTCGACAAGTTCGGCAGCGGCGACCGCAACCGCGCCAGCGAGCCCGAGTACGTCGCAGTGCAGAGCTGCATCGACGACTACGCCGGCAAGGGCATCTTCGTGCTCGCCACGGCCAACAACGTCCTGCGCGCCGTCCCGCCGTCGCTCGTGCGCGCCGGGCGCTTCGACCGCACCATCTACCTCGAGCGTCCCGAGTACGAGGACGCACGCCGCATCGCCGCACACTACCTGGAGGAGCACGCCGTCCCCAACACCATCGACCCCGACGTCGTCGCGCAGTTCCCCATGTCGTGCGCCGAGCTCGAGGCCCGTGTGAACGCTGCGGCCGTCATCGCCGCCTCCGAGGGNAACGACGTCGTGACCACCGAGCACGTGCTGCGGGTGTGCGTCNAACATCGGGAGGGGAGGGCCTGGCGCCCCNGCAAGGAGCCCATGGGCTGGCAGGCGGCTGCCAAGACCAAGCGGTACTGCGACCGCGCCCGCTGCGCCTGCCACGAGGCCGGCCACCTGCTGGTCATGGAGCTCGTCGACCCCGGGTGCTNGAGCTTCGGGGTGCTCCNCGGCTCCGGCGCCCGGCGAGGGCGCGGCTTCACGAGGGTGCGGCGCGACCACAAGCCGTTCTCGCCCGACCGCACCCCCGAGGACATGCAGGTCCTGGTGGGTCTGGGCGGGCTCATGGCCGAGGAGGTCGCCTTCGGGGCATGGTCCANNGGGTNCCGCAGCGACCTGGAGAAGGTCACCGACATCGTCTACGGCGGCCTGATGCACGGTGTGGGCGGGGTCCAGCACCTCAACGTGATCGGCGAGCGCAACAGGAGGTACACGCCGCCGTCGCCGGAGCGCATCGCCCGGCGCGAGGCGGCGGCCGTCGACCGGATCCAGCGGGACATGGCCGAGGTCCGCTCCCTGCTCATGGGGCACTGGGCCCTGCACGGCCAGGTGGCGCAGCTCCNCTACGACCGCGGGATCGTCTATGGCGAGGAGGTGCGGGCCATGCTGGCACGGGAGGGGGACGGCACGGCCGAGGGGGACGGTCTAGGCGTCGGCGCCCCGTCGGAAGTAGCCTGAGTCAANGAACTCGTCGAGCGTGATGCCGAGGCCGCGGGCGATGCGCTCGAGGTTCTGGAGGGAGATGTTGCGCTTGCCGGTCTCCACCTCGGCGAGGTAGGAGCGGGACATGTCGATGGCGTAGGCGAGGTCGTCCTGGCTCAGGTCTGCAGCGGCGCGAAGCTCCTTGATGCGCAGCCCGGTCTGCATGCGGATGTCCCAGTCGGTCATGGAAGCCCCTCCCTAGAGCTTCCATCCTTAATGAGACACTGCTTGAAAGGCACCTCGATATAANNGACAATGATGCGCAGCGCACAACAGCAGGACGATATCGCAATACGCAGAACGAGGCCGTCGTACCCTAGGGGGCGGAATGATTAAGCAAGTAGATAATTCTAAACTTGGACAGCTCACATCCGTTGACAGCAAGTTCCTCTTCACGATTCCGCGTTACCAGCGAGAGTACACCTGGGGCAAGGAGCAGTGGGAGACCCTGTTCGACGACATCATGGAGAATGACCCCGGTTATTTTCTGGGGTCGATCATCGTGATCGATCGAGGCACCAACACTGCAANAGGAATCACTACGTTCGAGCTGGTGGATGGCCAGCAACGCATGACAACGCTGGGCATCCTGCTCTGCGCTCTTTACAAGGCTTTCAAAGAGGTCAACGAGGATGAGCTCGATGNCTATNGTCGCGATAAGTTCCACAATGAAAAGGCTAACCTTCTATATCGTCTAATTCTTGAAGACGATAGTATCAACGAGTTTAAGATGCGCATTGTCCCACAGGCCCAGCACAATAACTTGGATGACTATCGGTCGCTGGTATTTTCNCTTNCCGATNTCGGGGTGTCGGTTCCGAGGCCCAACAACGCCGGAAANAGGCGCATTTGGAAAGCGTTTAACCTGTTCTACGGCCTTATAAAGAACCGTCTTCGGGACATGGATGACGCACCATCCCGGGCCAGGGCTCTCCAGAGTCTCCTCAGCAAGGTGACCTCCTGCATCCTTGTGACCATCCTCGTCAATGATGCCTCTGACGCCTATATGCTGTTCGAGTCTCTCAATAATCGGGGCATCCCGCTCACTCCCGTTGACCTCANNAAAAACGACCTCCTTGCCTCCTGTGACGACTCTGAGACCGATCGGGTGTTCTTCCGTTGGCAGGGCATTCTGAGACTCATTGGTGACAACTACGCAGAGCAGGAGCGCTTCCTCCGCCAGTCCTACAACGCATGCCGCCTCAAGCTGAACGCCTTGTTCGATCAAAGCAATGGCGCTTTCCCGCTCGGCAACGAGGCGACCAAGTCGCGTCTCATCGGGATATATGGAAAGCTGATTGCAAATAAGGACTTCGACGCTCTGAAGTGGCTGGAGACATGCGCCAAAGCTTACGGTACCTTGATGCTCAACGATGAGTGCCCGGTCGACGGGGAACTGGCTGATGCCCTTGCCGATCTTGAGCGGATCAAGGGCGTGNCCGGCTATCAGCTTCTGCTGGCTCTGCTCCTCAATCGCGAGGCCCTGAAACTGTCCAGTAACGACATTGTTGATATAACTCGCTTCCTTGTCCGTTTCTTCGTGCGCAGGCACCTCACGGATACCCCGCCTACCTATGCTCTCACGCGCCTATTTACGGAGTGCGCAGAGAAGACGAACGAGAGTGGACTGACCGGCGCGGACGCAATCGGTTATTGCGNAGGCCTGCTCAAAGGGGCGTCTGCGAATGATGNTCTATTTCAGGATGCGCTCGAGGGAAAGATTTACGCAGATAACCTGGATGCAGCTCGCTTCGTCCTCGTCACCCTTGCAAAGCCCTCGAAGACAAAAGAGCGCTCGGATTTCTGGGAGCGCGGTCGAAGCGGCAACTACCTCTGGACCATCGAGCACATCCTTCCCCAAGGAGAGAATTTGCCGAGCGCATGGGTCGAGATGGTCGGCCACGGGGATGCCGACAAAGCGAAACAGGTCCAAGAGAACCTTGTGCACACGCTTGGAAACCTCACGCTCACGGGATACAACTCACAGCTCTCGAACATGAGTTTTGAGNGAAAGCGCGANCNCACCAACGATGCCGGCGAGCCCATAGGTTACCGCAATGGTTTGAATCTAAACAAGGATTTGGCCGAGCGCGAGACGTGGGACGAGCGAAGCATCACTGAGCGTACCGAGCGTCTTGTCGCTGAAGCACTACGTGCGTTCGCACTTTAATTCAGGATGGCGACAGGGCCCATCGCATCTCGGCGGCGCATCTCGGCTGATATGAGGAATGCAACAGGCCCCGCCCCANGGATTTCCACGGGGCNGGGCCTGTTCGCCGCAAGGACGCTACACCTTATTTGCGGTGCTCCTTCTTCCGGTTAAGGATTGTCAGCAGCAGTTCGATACGAGCTCTACTATCCAATTGCCCGTAATCAAGAAGCTCTTGGAACGTGGCGAATCCTCGAGCGAACTGCCTGCCAAGGTCCTTTATCGATTGCAATTCCGAGCGGTAGCTCTTCCGTGCGTCCATTTGTTTGCAGTATTCAGCCCAACTGTCAAACTCTTTGGGGGTGAGAAGGCGGTACAGGGAGCCTCTATCGCCTATACTCTCTTCTTTAATGGAAATGACCATGTCGTCAAGGCCCGTCTTGACAAGCCCGTCGATTGTCGGCGGTTCGACTGTGGTTTTCATATGCCAGAGATAGTCGACGGTAGCCACCAAGTGGACACCGAGGTCACGGCCCTCCTCCGCAACGGGTCTTAGGCCGTCCCAGTCATACAGCCAGCTGTCGGCGTCCATATCGNNTGCGAAGACGAACAACTCNGNGCCCGTTTGCATCCCTAGGGCCAGAAGTCTCTTGCGCTGTTCCATCTCAGCCGTCAGCCAATCGACGGAAGCTGACTTGGCATAGGGGCTACAGGCACGTGGGATGCANAGTGGAGAAGCGTCGTNACNGCAGCGCTTTGACGACGGCCCGATTGCGACAAACTGGACCCCGCATCTTTCACCAAGGGCTCCTGCAACAACGTCTACCAGCGACTCTCGTGGTCCTCCCGTTCCAAACACGCAGAGCTCGACAAGGTGAGGGGTTTCGGCAAAGTCGAGGCGCACCGGCTCGCCGCTCTCATCGGCTCCAAGCTCGACTGAAAGGTCGTCCACGGGGACTTCGGGAAGGGCAAGGAGCTCTTCATCGGTGAGTTCGGCGTGATGATACNNANTGCTCGCGATGAGGCGCTCCATACGCACAACTGCATCGTCGAGCGCCCGGTAGAGAGAGGCAGCCTTTGCAACATATGCCCCTTGCGCAAGCTCTGCCTGCTNGCGAATCCCGTTCNTGTCGCCATCGCGCCTTGCAAGGCTCATGAAGGTGAGGTGCTTCTTGACGTCCCCTTGGAGCCANTGGGAGTAGAAGNCGGGGGCGTCTTCACTGGCTCCTGCCACGCCGCTCTTGGCTTCCTCAATAAGACTGTGAACGTACTTCGCCTTTTGCGTCTTAAGGTCATGGTCTTCTACCGGCCTCATTGTTCCTCCTGTCTGTTTTGAGTGACACACGCTGAATCTAATTCTACGAGGCCGCAGGGGTGNAGGTCTGTCCTATGGTGGTAGATTGTGACCCGTATCGTTCTACGTATGGATCCCATGCAACGAAGCTCGTTGCTTGCTCCTGGGTCACGCTGTGAAGCCGTCCGAGCGACAGGGGATTGAGTATGGGGGGAGGGCGCCCTCATCGGCCCTGCTGCTCGGCCAGTTCGGCCAAAGCCCTCCAATGCGCGATAAAACTGCAGCGAAGGGCCGTCGATGTGCGATTTCGGGCCGTTTTCGCTCATCGGCGGCCTTTGGAGGTCAACCAACCACGCATCGTAGCGGNTTCGCGGAGAGGCCGCGCANTCGACGCCCTTCGCGGCGCAACATNGCGCATCGGGGCGGCTNCGCAGCATAGCCGCGCACTCACGGCCCTTCGCCGCTCGGCCGTCGCGNATTGGGGACCCTTCGCGCCAGGCCGGCGACGGCGGATCGCGCACTGGAGGCCCCTCTCGGCGGGACGGCACCGATCCGCACGTCCAGACGATCGCGCCAGGCGCCCGGGTGGTGCGAAGTCCGTGGCCACCGGCCCGTGTCTCACGGGCAATACCTAAGGGCAATGGCCTTGAACGTGCCCTCGTCCATCGGATCCAAGGCGAACCCAAGCCCCGACCCACTTCTATTTAAGCAGCTGGGCGACAAGAGCATTCCTCCAGGAATCGGTAGTTCCGACCACGAAGACCAGTCACNTTTANACAGCGNATTCACGCGGCAGAAAGAGATGGAATTGGTCGAATCCTCGTGGCACCTGTAANACGTTCCCGGCAGAGACATCGTTGCCGCGAGGTGCACCCCGTAGCGAGCGCCGCTCCTCTCGATCTCGCGAATGGCGTGCTTTGCGAACCCGGCATCCTCCTTCAGCAGATTCTCCACATCGGGAATCGATATGACCATCAACCTCATTGAGTCGCCGAGTTCCGCAGACCCATGGCTGCAACAGTNGTGANAACGGGAGNGCATCGGCGCCTCGGCGGACNACCAGTTGAACATTTCGAATCCGCAGCCATAGGGGTCGAGAGCGGCCCTCCGTNTGTTGAGCTCCTCGAGCCCCTTTTCCAGCGCCTGTTTTGTCGAGCAGACCTCCACATGCTGGGGAAGAAGCTTGTACCTTTGCAGGGGGTCGTCCTGCCGCTCACCCATGACCAGATGTACGGAATGGGGTCGTGCCACAAGGGAGAGCTGGATAAGCGCCGTGTCGACGAGACCTTCGGCATCAGGGCGTGGGGCGTTCACAAACAGGTGGCCGTTGGATCCTCCAAATTTGATGTAAATGGGATTGCCCGTTATCGAGTCAACGCCCAGGGTGCAGGGCACCTCCTGCGCGTCTCTCCACCCCTGGCTCATCTCCTCATCGGTCTGGGCCCCTGATCCATCTCTCAAGAACTCGATGAAACGGCAAACGACGTTTGCCGAGGGTCTCCGCACGTGGCAGGAAGCGACATCAACGGCAACCTTTCCGCCAGCATCAAACGCTTCGGGGGTCATTGTCCATGCGCGGATGGTCTCGTGCCTGAAGTCGGTCGACATGCTGGTGACCGCACTGCAAAACATGTCGGCATCGCCTCTAGACCGCACCTCGTAGACAAGCCTGTCTACATAGGGTCCGACCGTCCGGCTCACTTCGAAGGCGTAGGGGAGCGTGTTGATGGCCCAGGCTACCAGGTTCAGCCGCTCGCGCCTCCGTATCATTCCTTCCCGGTCACCCCAGTCATCNGGGAGCAGCGGGTTCTTCCNCATCATGTACCAGGGATTCTCGGGCACGGTGAACCTCCAACTTATGCGGCGTATGGCATTACGGGTGGCTTCAGACGACCGTTCAGGCGCCCTTACGTAAAACGCGCCACGATCGATCTGAAGGTTCTCTCGTTTATTGGTTGAAAGGCGGCGCAAAGGCGTCTGTCATCCCCGCGTGAAGTCTCTTGAGANCAGGTGAACAACCCGTCGACGAGAAGGCCGAACTCGCGCGGCGGACGCCCGCATCTNTCGAGGCAGAAGACGAGGTNGCTGTCTCGATGCAGCGCCTTGCAACGCGTCGAGCCCCACATCGCCGTCTGCGCCCCGTACTGCGGCCCGAACTCCGTGATCCGGTATAGATCCTCGAGCTGGCGCGGCCCGGCGTCTCTCGTCAGCCGGTCGATGTCCCTGAGAACGAGGACAAAGAGGTCGTGAATCNCCTCGATGAGTGGTCTCATCTCGTCGTTTTCGTCCAGGNCGTTGAACGATGCGTAATCGAGATGGAAGGCCTCGAGCTTTCGCTTGCGTCTGTCGAGCTCGAGGGCGGCCATCTCGACCGCCTCCCAGGGCTCGACTATATCGACCTTCTGGGGAAGCCCGCGGAAACGTGACAGGTCGTCGTACTCACAGGACCCCATCACGAGGCGCACCGTCCGGGGGAGGGAGCCGAGGGCGAGGCCGTGCAGTATCGTGTCGAGGATTCCGTCGGCCTCGTGACGCGGCCCTTTTACGAAGACGACAGGGGCGTCGACCCGGGCCTCGAAGCAGACCGAGACGGGGCGGCCCGTCAGCATGTCGACGCCGCAGACGCAGGGGGTGCTGTCAGCTCGGAGCAAGGCTCGAGAACCGCCGCTGCGATTGACGACCACGTCGGCAGCGAGCTCCAGNCATTTCGTATGCCAATGACGCGCGAACGTCTCCAGGACCTCGGGCTGGAGCCTGGTGACCGCCGTCGGGAACACATCCACCGTGACCTGCACCCTTCCGTTGTCGGAATGGGGAGAGGCGCAGTTTGCCCACAGGCCGGCGTGCAGCGGATTACGGGTAGAGCCGTTCACCTCTTGGCAGAANCTTCTCGCGTGGCTCTCGGTCGCACACTCGAAAACCAGTCGGTCCGAGTAGGGGCCGATCGTGCGTTGCAGCTCGTAGGCAAACGGAAGCGCCCCCAGCGACCGGGCGATGATGTCGAGCCAGAAGCCGCGCTTACTCATGGAGTCGGGCGATTCCCAGTCCTCTGGAAGCAGAACGTTCTCTCGCATAGACGACCAAGGATCCAAGAGCATCCGTCCCTACCTCCCCCTGTCGAAACCGGTGCCCACGAATCTATCNAGNGCTCTACCGATAGCGCTGACGGATGGTGGCATACATGGTTGGCAGCAAAGCCTCACGGAGCGGTGGGGGGGGGCGCCCTCATCGGCCCCGCTCGGCCGATTCGGCCAAAGTCCCCCAGTGCGCGGCTTCGGCGAATGCCCTCCAATGCGCGGCAAATCTGCAGTGAAGGGCTGCCGATGCGCGATTTCGGGCCGTTTTCGCGCATCGGTGGCCTTTGGGGGCCAATCAACCGCGCATCGGGGCGGCTTCGCGGAAGAGCCGCGCACTCGCCGCCTTTCGCTGCACCGTATCGCGCACTGGAGCCCCTTCGCGGCGCAGCATCGCGCATCGGGGCGGCTTCGCAGCATGGTCGCGCATTCANGGCCATTCGCCGTGCGGCCGTCGCCCACACACCGGCACCACGCCGCCGCGGTCCCACGGCTGAATCCCNATCTGATGGGTAGGAATCCCCTCGGCAACAAACCCCTGCAAAAGGAGCAACCATGGCCACCATCTACGATTTCACCCTTGAGAAGCCCGACGACACCGAGGTCAGCCTCTCCGAGTTCCGCGGCCGCCCCATGCTCATCGTCAACTCGGCCACCGGCTGCGGCTTCACCCCGCAGTACGAGGACCTCAAGAACCTCTACGACGCCTACCACGACCAGGGCCTCGAGATCGTCGACATCCCCTGCGACCAGTTCGGCCACCAGGCCCCCGGCACCGACGACGAGATCCACGAGTTCTGCACCATGACCTTCGGCACCCCGTACCAGCAGTACAGGAAGTCCGAGGTCAACGGCGACGGCCAGCTGCCCCTCTACGCCTTCCTCAAGGAGGCCCGGGGCTTCACCGGCTTCACCGGCGAGAAGGCCGAGTTCATGGACGGCTACCTCAAGGAGAACGTGGACCCCGACTACGCCTCCAACGACGACATCAAGTGGAACTTCACCAAGTTCCTCATCGACCGCGACGGCACCGTGGTCGCGCGCTTCGAGCCCACGGTGGACATGGCCCTGGTCGAGGACGCCGTCAAGGACGTCCTGTAGGCCGGCGCGCCAGCCTGGANCACCCGCGGCGCNCGCACCCCGACCCAGGGGCGCGGGCGCTTCACGTTTGCGCATACCCCGTGGTTGTTGGGAAACCTGCGTCNTTCGCGCTAAGATGTGAGTTTGCGAACNTTTGTGCCGCGGCAAGGGCCGCGGGCGCCACCTAACGACAGGAGCCATGCAGCCCATGTCTGCCATGACCGACAAGAACTACTACGAGGTCCTCGGCGTCTCCCAGGACGCCACCACGGAGGAGATCCGCCGCGCCTTCCAAANGNAGGCCCGCACGCTCCACCCCGACGTCAACAAGGAGCCCGACGCCGAGGAGCGCTTCAAGGAGGTCTCCGAGGCCTACGCGGTGCTCTCCNANGACACCAAGCGCCGCGCTACGACGCCATGCGCTCGGGCGTGCCCTTCGCGGGCTCCCNGTCTTCCGGCGCGNCCCAGTCGCCCTTCGGCGGCGGCTACTCCGGCGGCTTCGGCGGGTTCCCCTTCGGCGCCGGCTTCGGGGGCTTCGGCACCCAGACGCGCCGCCGCACCCCCGCCTACAACCCCCAAGGGGGCGCCGACGTCGTCTACCAGATGGNCCTCGANGCCAAGACGGCCGCNGCCGGCAGCCGCCGCGGCATCACCTACCAGCGCTACGTCACCTGCGAGGTCTGCCACGGGTCGGGATCGGAGGAGGCCGAGCACGCCAAGGTGTGCCCCACCTGCGGCGGCACCGGCACCATCGACGTCGACCTCTCNTCCATCTTCGGCGGCATGGGCTTCGGCGCCATGCAGGTGCAGTGCCCAGAGTGCGAGGGCACCGGCCGCGTGGTGGCGGACCCCTGCCNCGCCTGCGGCGGCTCCGGCCGCGTCCTCTCGGCCTCCGAGGTCGTGGTGGACATCCCGGCCGGATCCCACGACGGCGACACCGTGCGCGTGCCCGGCATGGGCAACGCCGGCACCAACGGCGGCGAGACCGGCGACCTCGTGGTGCGCNTGGGCGTGCCTNCGGAGCGCCTGGCTCCCGAGGCCGCCCTCGGCTTCCAGCTCGTCGGTTTCGTTCTGCCGTTCATCGCCATGGGCGCGTTCTTCAACGTGCTCCCCTCCATCGCCTTCATCATNGTCGTGCCGCTGGTNATCGGCCTCTTCATGGTCGTCCGCGGCGGCCTGNCAANGCACAACGGCGTCTGGTGGAGAAACGCCGGCACCCAGGTGCTCGCCGGCCTCTCCAACGGCTTCTTCATCGCCCTGTTCCTGACGCTGCTCATGAGCTGCTCGCAGTCCATGGGCCGCGTGGGGCCGCGGGGCTGGATCTACTAATGCCTCAGGTGCCGTGCCACCGCCCCAGGGTACGGCGCCTCCTGTGAGCGAGGGGCGGGAAAGGGGCCTGCACGTCCGTGGCTGAAGTTCAACATCGCGATTACTACGAGGTGCTCGGCGTCGGGCGCGACGCCGACGCCAAGACCATCAAGCGAGCCTTCCTCAAGAAGGCCCGCACCCTGCACCCCGACGTCTCCGACGAGCCCGACGCCGAGGAGCGCTTCAAGGAGGTCAACGAGGCCTACTCGGTGCTCTCCGACGAGACCAAGCGCGCCAACTACGACCGCTACGGCGACCCCAACGGCCCATCGGGCTTCGGCGGCATGGGCGGCATGGACGACTTCTTCGGCGGCGGCTTCGACATGGCCGACCTCTTCTCCGACTTCTTCGGGGGGCGCGCCTCCGGCGCCGGGCGGCCCCGCACCCGCGGCCGCGACATGTCCGTGACGCTCACCATCACCCTCGAGCAGGCCGCCTCGGGCTTCGAGNGCACCNTCACCTACGACCGCCTGGCCCCCTGCGAGGACTGCGGCGGCACCGGCTCCACCGACGGCGAGCCCCCGGTCACCTGCCCCGAGTGCGGCGGCACCGGCTACGTGGTGGGCTGGCAGCACACCATCCTCGGCCGCATGCAGACCCAGACCACCTGCCCCGAGTGCCACGGCACGGGACAGGTCATCGAGCNCCCCTGNGAGACNTNTGACGGCCAGGGCCGCACCCCCTCCCGCGAGAAGGTCAGGATCTCCATCCCGGCCGGCGTGGACACGGGCGCCCAGCTGGTCGTGGAGGGTGCCGGCGAGGCGGGCGTCCGCGGCGACGCGGCGGGCGACCTCGTGGTGCGCGTCGACGTCGCCCAGGGCGACCGCCTCGTGCGCCAGGGCGACGACCTGTTCTGCCCGCTCTCCGTGGANGCCTTCGNGGCCATGCTCGGCGCCACGGTGACCGTGGACGGTATCCTCGAGGGCGAGGAGGTCGAGGTCGACGTGCCCGCGGGCNCGCAGCCCGGCGCCCGCCTCGTCGTCGCCGGCCGCGGCATGCCTCGCCTGCGCACCCCCGAGCGCCGAGGCGACCTCGTGTGCGTGGTGGACGTCGTGGTGNCCCAGGACCTCGGCGACGACGAGGTGGAGCGCCTCGAGGCCATCGCCCTCGGCCGCGGTTGCCGCCTCTCCACGAAGGGCCCCNCCGAGGGGGAGGTGCTCGACGAGCTCTACGAGCAGAACCGGCGCGACGTGGAGGTNCCCGGCGCTCAGAGCGGCGACGACCGGGGCGGGGATGGCCGCAAGGCGGCGCCGAAGCCCAAGAAGCAGGCGCCCAAGTACAAGCGCGGGCCCTTCTCGGNGCNCCNCCGCAAGAAGAAGCGCTAGGCCGTGGTGTCGGGTCGTGCGCCACGGGTGGCGCTCGTCAACCTGGGCTGCCGGGTCAACCGCGTGGAGCTCGACGCCATGGCGGCGGAGCTCGAGGCCATGGGCTGCGTCGTCGCCCCCCAGGAGGAGGCCGACGCCGTGGTGGTCAACACCTGCGCCGTGACCGGCGAGGCCGAGGCCAAGGCCCGCAAGGCCGTCCGCCACGCCGCCGGGCTGCCGGGCGTCTCCGCCGTGGTGGCCACGGGCTGCGTGGCGAGCCTCTTCGCCGACGAGCTCGACGCCCTGGGCGGCAACGTGCGCGTGGAGCTGCTCAAGGANCGCGNGCCCGGCGTCGTGGCCGCCGCCCTCGCCGACGCCGGCATGGCGCCCGAGCCCGCGGCCGAGCGCTCCGACGCCGGCGGCTCGGTGACGCCCACGGGCCGCATGCGGCCGGGGATCAAGGTCCAGGACGGCTGCGACAACCGCTGCACCTACTGCATCGTGTGGAAGGCCCGGGGGCCCGCACGCTCCCTGCCCCTCGAGGACGCCGTGTCGGCGGTGCGCCGCGCGGTGGCCGACGGCGCAGGCGAGGTCGTGCTCACAGGCATCAACCTCGGCCGCTACGACGGCTGNCCCGGCGGGCTCGCGGGCCTGCTCGACGCGCTCCTGGAGCGCACCGACATCGGCCGCGTGCGCCTGAGCTCCGTGGAGCCGGGGGGGGTGGGGGAGGCGCTCCTCCGCCTCATGGCCGGGTCCGACGGCCGCGTGGCCCCGTTCCTGCACCTGCCCCTGCAGTCCGGGTGCGACGCCACCCTCGCGCGCATGNGCCGCCTCTACACGATCGACGGGTACCGCCAGGTGGCCGACCTCGCACGGGACCGCGTGCCCGGCGTCGCGNTCGCCACCGACCTCATCGTGGGCTTTCCCGGCGAGACCGACGCCGAGTTCGACGAGAGCCTCGCGTTCTGCCGCTCGATCGGCTACGCCAACATGCACGTGTTCCGCTACTCCAAGCGCCCCGGCACCTGGGCCGCGGCGGCGCCGGGCCAGGTGGACCCGCGGGTGTCGACCGGGCGCTCCCGCGCCATGAGGGCCATGGCGGCCGAATCCCGCCGCGCGTTCGCCTCCTCGTTCGTGGGCGCACCCGTGCGCGTCTTCGTGGAGCGGCCGGGCCGCGCGGTCTCGGGGCAGCTCGTGGAGGTGCTCGTGGACCCCGCGCTGCCCATGGGGGCGTTCGCCGACGTCGTCCCGCACGGGCTCGCCGCCGACGGGCGCCTCGACGCCCGGGCCGCGTCCCGCGGAGCCGCGCCATCCGTTTGAACTACCATGGGGCCAGCCAACCCGACCGGTCCCACCCGTTTGGAGGAGCATGGAGCCCACCCAAGTCCGCCTGACCGTCCCAGACTCCCTCGACATCACGAGGGTCATGGGGCCCGCCGACTCGCTCCTGCGCCGCATCGAGGCCGCCACCGACGCCGCCGTCTCAGTCCGGGGCAACACCGTGGCCGTCATCGGGTCCGCCGAGGAGGCAAACGCGCTCGTGCAGGTCTTCTCGGCCCTCATCCGCGAGGTGGAGGCCGGCGGCACGCCCACGGAGGCCGACGTCGACCTCCTGCTCTCCCAGGCCGCCGCGGGCAACGCCCCGCAGGCCGCGCCCTTCGACGACATCCTCGTCACCCACCGGGGCCGCCCCATCCGGCCCAAGACGGTCGGCCAGGCCGCCTACATTGACGCCATCCGCACCCACACGGTCACGTTCGCCCTGGGCCCCGCCGGCACCGGCAAGACCTACCTCGCCATGGCCATGGCGGTGGCGGCCCTCAAGCGGCGCGACGTGGGCCGCGTCGTGCTCACGCGCCCCGTGGTGGAGGCCGGCGAGTCCCTCGGCTTTCTCCCGGGCACCCTCGAGGAGAAGCTCGACCCCTACGTGCGGCCCCTCTACGACGCGCTCTTCGACATGGTGGANGCCGAAAAGGCCGCCACCATGGTCGAGCAGGGCGTGATCGAGATCGCACCCCTGGCNTTCATGCGCGGGCGCACCCTCAACGACGCCTTCGTCATCCTCGACGAGGCCCAGAACACCACCCCCGAGCAGATGAAGATGTTCCTCACCCGCCTGGGGTTCAGGTCCACGTTCGTCGTCACCGGCGACACCACCCAGCGCGACATCGCCGGCACCGGCGGCCTCGACTCCGCCCGGCGGGTGCTCGAGGGCGTCGAGGACATCGCGTTCTGCGACCTCGACCGCACAGACATCGTCCGCCACACGCTCGTCGGCCGCATCGTGGACGCCTACGCGGCCGCGGAGGGGAGATGACATGGCCGTCGAGCTCGCACTGGCCCCCGAGGGGCTCAAGGGACTCGCCGTGGACGCCCGGGAGCTCTCCCGCGTCTTCGACCTCGTGCTCGCCCACGAGGGGGTGGGGCGCCCCTGCGTNGTGAGCGTGTCGGTGGCCGACGACGAGGGGATGCGCGCCCTCAACGCGGAGTGGAGGGGCATCGACGCCCCCACCGACGTCATCTCCCTGGAGTGCGAGCGCCCCNACGACCCATCCCTCGACTCCGGCGAGCCCTGCGAGNTCGGCGACATCGTCCTCGACCCCGCTTACATCGCCGCCCAGGCCGAGCGGTTCGGCACCGCGGCCGCCGACGAGACCCGCCTGCTGGCCATCCACGGCCTCCTCCACCTTTTGGGGTACGACCACCTGGAGGACGACGAGGCCCGGGTCATGGAGGGCCTGGAGGACGCGCTCCTCGCCCAGGCCTGCGGGCGGCCCATGGCCCCCGTGGCCACCACGCGCCACAGGGGGGAGGAGCAGCCATGATCCCCGGCTCCGACAAGGACCACCCGTCGCTCTTCAAGAGCTTCGCCTTCGCCATCCAGGGCTTCTGCTTCGCCTTCACGACGGAGCGCAACATCAAGATCATGGTCGGCGGCCTGGTGTTCTGCGTCGCCATGGGCCTGTTCCTCGGCTGCACGGCCACCGAGTGGGCCTGCCTGCTCATCGGGTGCGGCGTCGTGCTCTCGGCCGAGTTGCTCAACACGTCCATCGAGACGCTCGTCGACCTCGTCTCGCCCGAGTACAACACCCTCGCGGGCCGCGCCAAGGACATCGCCGCCGCGGCCGTCTACACGCTGAGCGTCATGATCGCGCTCATGGGTATCGTCATCTTCGTGNNGGCGGCGCTGCGCANGTNCGGCTGNCGTCGGGCGAGGCCCGAGGGCCCGACCCGAGAAGGAGATCCATGGAAGACACCGAGAACCAGCACGACGGCCTCGACCTCGACGAGGAGGAGCTTGCCATGATGGGGGANCAGGGCGCCGCCGTGGCCCCCGTGTCCGCCCCCGGCGACGTGCCCGACGACTTCCGCAGCGGGTTCGTGGCCCTCGTGGGCCGCCCCAACGCCGGCAAGTCGACACTCCTCAACGCCTGCATGGGCGGCCACGTGGCCATCACGAGCCCCGTGGCCCAGACCACCCGCAAGCGCATGCGCGCCGTCATCAACCGGCCCGACGCCCAGATCGTGATCGTGGACACCCCGGGCCTGCACAAGCCCAAGGACACCCTCGGCCGCGAGCTCAACCGCGCCGCCCTGGCCGAGCTCGCCGACGTGGACGTCGTGGCNNTGCTGCTGGACGCCACCAAGCCGGCCGGCANCGGCGACGCCTGGGTGGCCAAGCACGTGGACGAGAGCCGCGCCGTGCGCCTGCTCGTGGTCACCAAGGCCGACATCGCCACCCCCGAGCAGGTCCAGGCCCAGCTCGAGGCCGGCAACGCGATGGCGCGCTTCGACGAGTCCATCGTCGTCTCGTCCACCGAGGACTTCAACGTCGACTCCTTCATCGCGGCCGTGACCGACCACCTGCCCTGCGGCCCGCGGTGGTTCCCCCTCGACATGCCCGTCGACGCCTCCGACGAGGAGCTCGCCGCCGAGTTCATCCGCGAGAAGGTGCTGCTCAACTGCCGCGACGAGGTGCCCCACTCCGTGGGCGTGCTCTGCGACGGCATCGAGTGGCGAGACGGCGGCCTGGCGAGCGTGCGCGCCACGATCTTCGTGGAGCGCGACAGCCAGAAGGGCATCCTCGTGGGCAAGGGCGGCTCCATGATCCGGCGCATCGGGACTCAGGCTCGACTTGAGCTCGAGGGTCTGTTCCACCGCAAGGTCTTCCTCGACCTCCAGGTGAGGGTCAAGAGCCAGTGGCGCCGCGACGACGCGGCCATCAAGCGGTTCGGCTACAGCGCCGAGCAGTAGGCCATGGCCAGGGCACGCACCTACCCCGTGGAGGCCGTCGTCCTCCAGCGCATCAGGATGGGGGAGTCCGACCTCGCCCTCACGCTCCTCTGCGACGACGGCCAGCAGCGCCGCGCCGTGGCCAAGGNCGCCCGGAAGCCCCAGGGGAGGCNCGCGGGCCGGGTGCAGCTCTTCAGCGAGACCCGGTTCCTCATGGCGCGGGGGCGCTCCCTCGACGTCGTGGCCGAGGCCACGCTCAAGGACCCCCACACGGCCGTGACGGCCTCGCCCGATGGCGTCGAGGCGGCCTCGGCCGTCTGCGAGGTGGCCCGCCACACGAGCTTCGAGGACGCCGGCGACCCGTTCCTCTACGCCCTCCTGCGTCGCACGCTCCGGGCGGTGGGGGAGGCCTTGGAGGCCGACGGCCCCCGGGACGGGCTCGGCCCNCGCACCGGGCTCGTGGTGGCCGCCTACACCTTCAAGGTGACGTCCCACCAGGGCTGGCGCCCCGCCACGGAGGCCTGCGTGGAGTGCGGCGACCCCTCTCCCACGTGGTTCTCGGCCGCCGCGGGCGGCGCCCTCTGCGAGTCGTGCGCCCGCGGCGTGGCCGGCGCCGCCTTCGGCGGCTCCACGGGGGCGGCGTGGGTGGGCTCGCTCGTGGGCCTCACGTTCGACGAGCTGCTCCGCGCACCCGTGGACCGGACGACGTCGGACTGGCTGCTCGAGCANGCCCACCTCTGGGCCGCCACGCAGCTCGACGCGAGGCTCCGGGCCTTCGAGTTCCTCCTCGGGCTCTGACCGGGCGGCGTGCAGGGACTGTGGGGACATGACCGCCACGGCCCGCCCCGAACCGCCCGTGGTATCATCCACGGGTCCGTACCCCGTACCTAGCCGCATCGAGACACCGACGGCGCGCCCGGTTCGGGGCGAATGAGAAAGAAAGGTGAAGAACATGACCATCTCCAAGGAGCNCAAGGCGGAGCTCGTCCGCGAGTTCGGCAAGAACGACACCGACTCCGGCTCCCCNGAGGTCCNGNNCGCCATCCNGACCGACCGNATCCNCGAGCTCACCGAGCACATGAAGACCCACAAGAAGGACTTCCACACCCGTCGCGGCCTCCTGATGCTCGTCGGCNAGCGCCGCCGCCTCCTGTCCTACATCAAGGCCAAGGACATCGAGAACTACCGCCAGCTGATCGCCAAGCTGGGCATCCGCGACAACATCCAGTAACAGCGTGACCGGAGGAGCGCCTGCNGGCGCTCCTTTCATATGCGCCCACGGGCGCGAGCNGGCCGTACGCCCGTCGAGGAGCCGCCTGCATGGGGCAGGCGGGGAGTGAGAGGCANCACATNACCNAAGTAACCNACGAGTTCGACCTGTTCGGCAAGCACTACGCCCTCGAGTCGGGCGAGCTCGCCAAGCAGGCCACCGGCGCCTGCGTCGTGAGGCAGGGCGACTCGGAGGTCCTGGTGACCGCCGTGGTCTCCAAGGAGCGCAAGGACTTCGACTTCTTCCCCCTTACCGTCGACTTCATCGAGAAGATGTACGCCGTGGGCCGCATCCCCGGCGGCTACCTCAAGCGTGAGGCCCGCCCCTCCGAGAAGGCCACCCTCACGGCGCGCATGATCGACCGCCCCCTGCGCCCAAGCTTCCCCGACGGCTTCCGCAACGAGGTCCAGGTCGTGGCCATGCCCCTCGTGGCCGACCAGGAGGACCCCGTCGACACCGTCTGCGTCATGGCCGCCAGCGCCGCCCTCACCGTTGGCGGCGTGCCCTTCGAGGGCCCGCTCGCCTGTGTGCGCATCGGCCGCGACCCCGAGACCGGCGAGTACATCGTGAACCCCACCTACGAGGAGCGCGACGTCTCCGACCTCGACCTCGAGCTCGCCGGCACCTCCACCTTCATCTCCATGCTCGAGGCCTCCGGCGACGAGGTCTCCGAGGAGGACATGCTCGACGCCATGGCGTTCGGCCAGGAGGCCATCGCCGCGTTCTGCGCCGAGCAGCAGGCCTTCATCGACGCCTGGGTCGAGGCCAACGGCCCCATCGAGCCTAGGAGCTACGAGCTCGACGAGCCCAACACCGAGGTCCACGACCGCGTCTTCGCCCACTACGGCGAGATGGAGGCCGCCCTCAAGGACGCCGACAAGCAGTCCCGCATGGCCAAGGTGGCCGCCCTCAAGGAGCTCGTCAAGGGCGAGTTCACCGAGGAGGAGCGCNACGCCTGGCACCGCGCCATCAACGTCGAGCTCAAGGGCCTCGAGAAGCACGCCATGCGCGAGATGGTCGTCGAGACCGGCGAGCGCGTCGACGGCCGCACCGCCACCGAGATCCGCCCGCTCATGGTGAAGCCCGACTACCTGCCCCTGGTCCACGGCTCCGGCCTCTTCCAGCGCGGCCAGACCCAGGTGCTCTCCGTCTGCACCCTCGGCATGCTCAACGAGTGGCAGCGCCTCGACACCATCGAGCCCGTGGACGGCAAGCGCTACATCCACCACTACAACTTCCCGCCGTTCTGCACCGGCGAGACCGGCCGCATGGGCGCCCCCAAGCGCCGCGAGATCGGCCACGGCAACCTGGCCGAGCGCGCCCTGCTCCCCGTCATCCCCAACGAGGACGACTTCCCCTACACCATCCGCGTGGTCTCCGAGGTCATGGAGTCCAACGGCTCCAGCTCCATGGCGTCCACCTGCGGCTCCACCCTCGCCCTCATGGACGCCGGCGTGCCGCTCAAGCGCCCCGTCTCCGGCATCGCCATGGGCCTCATCCAGGAGAACGGCAAGACCGTCGTGNTCTNCGACATCCAGGGCCTCGAGGACTTCCTCGGCGACATGGACTTCAAGGTGACCGGCACCGAGCGCGGCATCACCGCCATGCAGATGGACAACAAGGCCACGGGCCTCACGCCCGAGATCCTCGCCCAGGCCCTGCGCCAGGCCAAGGAGGGCCGCGCCTACATCCTGGNCGCCATGCTCGACGCCATCCCCGAGCCGCGCACCCAGCCCAAGGAGACGGCGCCCCAGATCATCTCCCTCACCATCCCCACGGACAAGATCCGCGACGTCATCGGCTCCGGCGGCAAGGTCATCCGCGGCATCCAGGACGACACCGGCGCCACCATCGACATCCAGGAGGACGGCACCGTCTTCATCGCGGGCGTCGGCGGGGCCGGCGAGGAGGCCGCCGAGCGCATCCGTGCCATCGTCAAGGTGCCCGAGCTGGGCGAGGAGTACGTGGGCCGCGTGGTGGGCATCCAGCCCTTCGGCGCCTTCGTGGAGCTCCTGCCGGGCAAGGACGGCCTGCTCCACATCTCCCGCGNGGCCAAGGGCCGCGTGGAGAGGGTCGAGGACGTCCTCAACGTGGGCGACGAGGTCAAGGTCAAGGTCATCGAGGTCGACGAGAAGGGCAAGGTNAGTCTCGACCGCCTCGACAAGCCCGAGGCCCCNGCGTCGGAGTCCAAGGGCCACTCCGGCAACCGCCGCCGCGAGGGCTCCAAGCCCCGCACCCGCAAGCCCGGCGACCACGGCAACGCCCAGGAGCAGGCACCGGCCCGCAAGCTGCGCCGCCACCACGAGAACTAGGCCCCGCACGGTCAGGAACTGACGCATCGAGGGCGCCGGCGCCGAGCCGGCGCCCTCTTCTCGTATGACCGTCCATCGATGGAACCTGAAGCCCTCTGGGGCGGTCCCTTCAGGTTGCGCACACATGGCTCGGGTACACTGGTCGGTCATGCACAGTTAGGCAGCGGGGTTCCAGACCCCGTCACATAGTTGGAGAACGCGGCGCCACGGCGCCCCGACGAAAGGACACCCACCCTCAATGGCAAAAAAGAACCCGCCCCTCAAGATCATCCCCCTGGGCGGCCTCGACGGCATCGGCAAGAACATGACCGTGTTCGAGTACGGGGACGACATGATCCTCGACGACGCCGGCCTGATGTTCCCCGACGACGACCAGCCCGGCATCGACCTCGTCCTGCCCGACTACACCTACGTCCTGGAGAACGAGCACAAGCTCCGGGGCATCTTCATCACCCACGGCCACGAGGACCACACGGGGTCGCTGCCCTACGTCCTGCGCGACCTCACCCGCAAGGTGCCCATCTACGCCTCCCGCATGACCCTCGGCCTCGTGGAGGGCAAACTCGCCGAGCACAGGCTCACCAACGAGCAGCTCATCGAGGTCAAGAGCGGCCAGCACGTTGACATGGGCGCCTTCGGGGTCGACTTCTTCTCCATGACCCACTCCATCCCCGGCGCCATGGGCGTCTTCATCCGCACGCCCCAGGGGACGGTGCTGCACACCGGCGACTTCAAGCTCGACCAGACCCCCATCGACGGCGTGCGCCCCGACTACAGCGCCATCAACCGCTTCGCCGCCGAGGGCGTCGACCTGCTGCTCTCCGACTCCACCAACGCCACCCGCCCCGGGTTCACCGGGTCCGAAGCCACGGTGGGGGCGAGCCTGCGCCACATCATCAAGAACGCGCCGGGCCGCGTCTTCGTGGCCTCGTTCTCCAGCCACATCCACCGCCTCCAGCAGGTCTGCGACGCCGCAGTGTCCGTGGGCCGCAAGGTGGTCGTCACCGGCCGCTCCATGATCTCCAACACCAAGATCGCCCGGGAGCTCGGCTACCTCGACATCCCCGAGGAGGACATCATCGACGCCTTCGACGTCGACGGCCTGCCCGACGAGAAGGTGGTCGTGCTCTNCACCGGCTCCCAGGGCGAGCCCCTCTCGGCCCTGGCCCGCATGGCCAACGGCGAGCACCGCTCCCTCACCATCACCGACAAGGACACGGTGATCATCAGCGCCACCCCCATCCCCGGCAACGAGAAGGGGGTCCAGTCCATCATCAACTCCCTCTCCAAGGTGGGCTGCACCATCTTCGACAAGAGCNACGCCCTGGTGNANGTCTCGGGCCACGGCTCCCAGGAGGAGCTCAAGCTCATGCTCGCCATGGTGAACCCCCGCTACTTCGCCCCGGTCCACGGCGAGGCCGTGCACCTGCGGGCCCACGCCAAGCTCGCCATGGACATGGGCATCCTGCCCGACCACATCTTCGTGATCGACAACGGCGACACCCTGGAGATGCGCAACCACAAGGTCAGGCTGGGGACCCCCGTGGACTCCGGCGTGGTCTACGTCGACGGCATGCGCATCTCCGACGCCGACCCTGTGGTGCTCCGCGACCGCCAGAAGCTCTCCTGCGACGGCATCGTCACCTGCGTGGTGACCGTGGNCTCGCGCACCCACAAGGCCCTCGAGATCGATATCTCCGGCCGCGGCATCTCCTTCGCCGACGACTCCGAGCTCCTCGGCGGGGCCCAGGACGTGGTGCGCTCCACCGTTGACCGCTCCGCGGAGAAGGCCGGCAACAACGTGGACGCCACCCGCAAGGCTGTCCGCAACGCCCTGTCCAACTACCTCTGGAGCAAGACCAAGACCCGCCCGCTCATCATTCCGGTCGTGATGGAGGTCTAGCCGGATGCCCTCCCAACGCAGAACAAACGCACCCAAGAAGAAGGCGCCCCAGACGAGGGGGAGGGGAGCGGCCCAGCAGCNCGTGGTNGCCCCTTCCGCATGGCACGACATCGTGGGCGTCGCCCTCGTGGTCGTGGCGGTCGCCATGGCCATCGCCCTGGCGAGCCCCTCGAGCGCCGTCGTGGCGGACGCCTGCCGCACGTTCCTCACCTACGGGTTCGGCGCGGGGGCCATGCTCGTGCCGGTGGCGCTGCTCCTCTACGCCATCACGTTCNTCATGCCCTCCGACGGCCCGCTCTCCGCGCGGGCGGCCCTGGGCCTCGTGCTCATCGTGACGTCGGTGCTGGCCATGCTCTCGCTGCTCTACGTGCCGGCGGCCACGGCCGAGGCGGAGGCCGCCTGGGTCTTCCGCCCCGAGGTCGCCTGCAACGCCGGCGGCTACTGGGGAGGCGCCCTCGCCTGGGTGCTCCTCACCCTCGTGGGCCAGACCATCGGCATGGTCGTGCTCGTGGGCATGGTCGTCGCGGGCATCGTGATCTGCGGCTTCTCCATCTCCGGGCTCGTGGCCAAGATCCGCGACGCCTCCTCCAGCGCCCACGAGCACCTGGCCGAGCGCAGGAGCGAGCGCGTGGCCGCCCGGGAGGACCGGGCCGCCGAGGCGTCGGCGGCGACCACCGTGCTGCCGTCCAAGCGCGGCGCGCGTTCCAAGGGGAAGGGCGACGAGACCACCTTCATCGGCGCCCGCAAGACCACCGTGCTCCGTCGCGACGGCGAGGAGCGCCCCAAGCGCCACCCGCGCCTGGAGGACCAGGGCCCCGCGGCGCACCACGACGAGGTGGAGGGCCTCGAGCCCGAGGCCGCNGCCGCAGACGACGTCGTGGCGCCGCTCCCCGTGCCCACGAGGAAGGTCGAGCGCAGGCGCCGCCGCACCAAGGACGACGCCTCCGCGCCGGAGGCCGCGCCCACGACCGTGCTGCCCTGGGAGGACGCACCGTCCGCAGACGACACGGCCGCCGCTGTGAGCGCCGGGACCCCTGCCGCGACACCGGAGAAGGCCCCCGAGGCCCCGCGGACCGAGGACGCGCCCCGCGGGGGAGTGGCCAAGGGCGCCATGGTCGCCGCCCCCAAGAACCCCAGCCGCCCCGGCGAGGGCTCCGAGACCTTCGAGCTGCCGCCGCTCTCCCTGCTCGACACCTCCAGCGACACGGCCGTCACGGCCAGCTCGGAGGAGGAGCTCCAGGAGACGGCCGACCACCNCCAGNCCAAGCTCGTGGANTTCGGCTCCACGAGCCGCGTCGTGGGCTGGGTCGCCGGCCCCATCGTCACCACGTTCCAGATCGCCATGGGCGAGGGCGAGCGCGTCTCCAAGATCATGAACCTCGAGGACGACATCGCTCTGGCCCTCGCCGCCAAGTCGGTGCGCATCTTCGTCATCCCGGGCTCCAGCCACCTGGGCATCGAGATCCCCAACCGCGAGCGCCGCAACGTCTACCTCGGCGACGTCGTGCCCTTTTCCAAGGGCGGCCCCCTCGAGTTCGCCGTGGGCCGCGACTCCGAGGGCAAGCCCGTGGTGGCCGACCTCGCCAAGATGCCCCACCTGCTCATCGCCGGCACCACGGGCTCGGGCAAGTCGGTGGCGATCAACACGCTCATCATGTCCANGCTCATGCGCTCCACGCCCGAGCAGCTCCGGCTCATCCTCGTGGACCCCAAGCGCGTGGAGTTCTCCTTCTATGACGGCCTGCCGCACCTCTACGTGCCGGTGGTCACCGAGCCCAAGCAGGCGGCGAGCGCCCTGCAGTGGGCCGTCTCCGAGATGGAGCGGCGCCTCAAGGTCTTCCAGAAGGCCGGGGTGAGAAACATCGGCGGCTACAACAAGAAGGTTGAGTCCGGCGTGCTCGACAAGGACGGCGTGCCGCCCGAGTCCATGCCCTACCTCGTGGTGGTGGTCGACGAGCTCTCCGACCTCATGATGGTCTCCGGCAAGGAGGTGGAGGCCTCCATCGTGCGCATCGCCCAGCTGGCCCGTGCCGCGGGCATCCACCTCGTGCTCGCCACCCAGCGCCCCACGGCCGACGTCGTCACGGGCCTCATCAAGGCCAACATCGAGAGCCGCATGGCCCTCACTGTGGCCCAGAAGAACGACTCCCGCATCATCCTCGACGGCCCCGGCGCCAACCGGCTCCTCGGCAACGGCGACATGCTGTTCAAGACCGGCGGCAACACCCCCCGCCGCGTGCTCGGCTGTTACGTCTCCGACGCCGAGGTGGAGAACGTCGTGGACTTCCTCGCGAGCCAGGGCGAGCCCGACTACCACGACGAGATCNTCACCGCCGTGGCGCCGAGNNCGCTCTCCTCCGGTGTCGAGGACGATGAGGACGAGGACGACCCGCTGCTCTGGGAGGCCGCCCAGATCGNCGTGGATTCCCAGCTGGGATCGACCTCCGGCCTCCAGCGCCGCNTCAAGGTGGGCTACGCTAGGGCCGGCCGCATCATGGACATGCTCGAGCACAAGGGCGTCGTCGGGCCCCCGGACGGGTCCAAGCCCCGAGACGTGCTCCTCGACCCGCGCGGTCTGGACGAGCTCATGGCCGCCGACGCGACCTACCGGGAGGTGTAAGCCATGGCACGGCCCAGATTCAGCGACTTCCTCTCCAACCGCCGCCGCCAGCTCGGCCTCACCATCCCCCAGGCCTCCCGCGTGCTCCGGCTCAAGGAGCAGGTGCTCGTGGCCTTCGNNGANGGCGACTGGGAGCGCATCCCGCGCTCCGGCTACGCCCAGGGCATGCTGTCNAGCTACGCCCGCTACCTCGGCCTCAACCCCCGCGAGGTCATCGACCTCTTCCAGGACGACCTCCACGCCTATGCGAACGGGCAGGGAGCGGGTCCCTCGCGCCGGCAGCACCGCGACGACGACCCTGCCCGCGGACGGGGCCGCCAGGGGGTCGTGGCGCCCTCCCGGGACCACGACCTCTACGGCTCGGCGGGCCCGGCCGGCTCCATCCTCTCCGGCACCCTCGTGGGCAGCTCGTACCTCCACAGCGCCGAGGAGCGCCGCGGCAGCTCGCCGCTGGTGAACGGCCGCAGCGCCGGTTACTCCGAGCGGTACCTGCGGCAGAACGGCTACGCGACGCCCGGCGCCGAGGGCGGCTCGCTGCCTCCGGTCGGCGGCAGCACCCCCGAGCGAGACTACCCCCAGGGCCGCCCCTACACGGCCCGGGCCCCGCACACAGACCGCCCGCATCGGACGACGGCCGGGCGCTCCACCACGGCGTCGGCCCGCGCCGGGCGCAACCGCTCCGCCCGGGCGCGCCAAGACGCCCGGCGGTACGCCTCCACAGACATCCAGACCCGCGACGTCNCGTCCACCATGTACGACGACGACCTCCGCTACGGGCTCGCGGCCAACACCTACCGGCAGGCCTCCTCGGCCGAGGTGAGGGAGAGCGCGCGCACCCAGGCCCCGGCACCCCAGCGCCCCAACGTGCGCAGGCGCCCGTCGGCCACCGACCGCTACCGGCCGAGCCAGCGCCCCTCCAGGCAGCCGCGCTCAGGCGTCCTCGGGGTGGTCGACGCCTGGTTCTCCGACCCGCGCAGGACCATGCTCACCGTGTTCGTGGCCCTCGGCGTGCTGCTCATCGTCGTCATCGTCCTCTCCGTGAGGAGCTGCACGGCGCCCGCCCCCGAGGGCGGCAACCGCGACCAGATGGCCGCGTCGCAGCCCGCGACCCAGGACACCTCGGCCCCTTCCTCCGGCGACGGTTCCGCGACGTCCGGCGACGGACAGGCGCAGCCTGCGTCCACGACGCCCGCCGCCACGCAGGACGACGCGGACGAGCCCGTGGAGGTCCAGGTCTCCGTGCCCGAGGGCGCCGCCGTGTGGGTCGAGGTCAAGAACGGCGACCGCAACGAGGTCGCCCAGACCGTGACCGGCCCCTGGGAGCAGAAGTTCACCGTCGACGGCGAGCTCGAGGTGCGCACGGCCGACCCCACCCAGGTCACCGTCACCGCCAACGGCCAGCCCGTCTCCTTCGACACGTCCGCCGCCGGCATCGGCACGGCCACGGTCAAGGGGCCGTCGACCGACGCCCAGGCCGCGGGGGAGGGCGCGGGCTCCGACGCGAAGTCCTCCGGCACAGGCTCTTCCGACACCTCCGGCACGTCCNACGACAGCGGCTCCGCGGNCCCNGCCGACGGCTCGGNCNCATCCTCGAACCAGGGGCAGAGCCGCTCCTCAACCTCCTCGTCCGGCGCCGCCGAGTAGCGCCGCACACCACCGTCCACCCCGTACGGAAAGGGAACCCATGGCCAAGGACTCCTCCTTCGACATCGTCTCCCAGGTCGACATGCAAGAGGTCGACAACGCCTACCAGCAGACCNCGCGCGAGCTCACCCAGCGCTACGACCTCAAGTCGTCCGGCGCGACCGTCGACCTCTCCAAGGCCGACGGCACCGTGACCGTCACCGCCCCGGCCGACTTCGTGGCGCGCCAGGTCATCGACGTCCTCAACGGGCGCCTCCACAAGCGCGGCGTGGACCTCAAGGCCGTCCAGTGGGATGNGCCCCAGGCCGCGAGCGGCGGCAACGTGCGGGTGGTGGGGCACATCGTGTCGGGCATCGACCGCGAGCTCGCCAAGCGCATCTCCAAGGACGTCCGCGACATGAAGCTCAAGTGCAAGGTGGCCGTGGAGGACGACAAGCTCCGGGTGACCAGTCCCTCCAAGGACGTGCTCCAGCAGGTNAGGGCCGCCGACTACGACGTGCCCCTCCAGTTCACCAACTACCGCTGAGGTGCCCGTGCCCATGGATGAGACCCTAGAGACCGCCGGGGACGCGCCGCGCGTCCTCTTCGTCACCCTCGGATGCGCCAAGAACGAGGTCGACACCGACCGCATGCGCTCGATCCTCGAACGCGCCGGCTTCGGGGAGGCCGACGGCGTCGCCNACGCCGACGCCGTNCTCGTGAACATCTGCTCGTTCCTCGCNAGCGCCACATCGGAGTCCATCGAGACCACNCTCGAGCTCGCCGAGGAGCGCGCCGCCGGCGCCCGGGAGCTGCCCATCGTGATGTGCGGCTGCGTCCCCTCGCGCTACGGGGACGACCTCCCCTCCGAGCTGCCCGAGGTGGCGGCCTTCGTCCGCACCGACGAGGAGGACGGCATCGCCGGCGTCATGGAGCGCGTGCTTGGCCGGGTGCCCGCCGCCGCCCCCAACGCCGCGGGCCCGCTCCGCACGGTCCAGGGGGCCAGCGCCTACGTCAAGATCTCGGACGGCTGCGACCGCTTCTGCTCGTTCTGCGCCATCCCCTACATCCGGGGCCGCTACGCCTCGCGGCCGGCCGACGAGATCCTCGAGGAGGTCGAGGGCCAGCTCGAGGGCGGCGCCCGCGAGATCGTGCTCATCGGCCAGGACACCGGCATCTGGGGCTCGGACCTCGAGGAGCCCCGGACCCTCGCCGACCTCCTGAACCTCCTGGCCCCCGTGGCCGAGGCCCACGGCGCCTGGGTCCGCGTGCTCTACCTGCAGCCCGAGGGCATGACCCCCGAGCTCGTGGCGGCCATNCGCGNCAACCCGGCTGTCCTTCCCTACATCGACATCCCCATCCAGCACGCGTCCGGCGCCGTACTGTCGGCCATGAACCGCACCGGCGACGCCGAGCAGTTGGCGGGGGTCTTCGCCCGCCTGCGCGAGGAGATCCCCGACATGGTGCTGCGCACCACGGGCATGGCCGGCTTCCCCGGCGAGACCGAGGACGACTTCGAGCTGCTCTGCGACTTCCTCAAGGAGGAGGAGTTCGACTACGTGTCGGTCTTCGCCTACTCGCCCGAGGAGGGCACGGCGGCGTGCCGCAGGCCCGACCAGGTGCCCGACGACGTGAAGCTCGAGCGCACCCAGCGCCTCATCGACATCGCCGAGAACCTCGGCTTCGCGGCCACGGCGGCCCACGTGGGCGAGACAGTNGACGTCATCGTCGACGGCGTCGAGGACGACGGCGACGGCAACGCCGAGTTCGTCGGCCACGCCTGGTTCCAGGCCCCCGACTGCGACGGCGCCGTCCACATCGCCTCCGGCGAGTACGCCGTGGGCGACGTGGTGCCCGTGCGCCTCGTCGACTCCTTCTGCTACGAGCTCGTCGGAGAGCCCCTCGAGGGCGGCGCGGCGTGAGCCGGGAGGGGGGAGCGCCGGGCATCGCCACGGCCGCCAACGTCGTGACCGTCGTCAGGGTGGTGGCGATCTTCGCCTGGCTCGCGGCCGCCGAGCTCGCCGGGCCCCTGCTGCCCGACGCCGTGTCGGTGCCGTGGGCGCTGACGGCGCTCCTCTTCATCGCCATTGCGTCCACCGACTCCCTCGACGGCTACCTNGCGCGCTCCCGCAACGAGGTCACGGACTTCGGCAAGTTCCTCGACCCCATCGCCGACAAGCTCGTGGTGGTGTCGAGCCTCCTCGTGCTCATGGCCCAGGGCCTCGTCTCCATCTGGGTCGTCGTGGTTGTGGTCGCCCGCGAGTTCCTCGTGTCGGGTCTCCGCATGGTCGTCGCGTCCAAGGGCGTCGTGGTCGCCGNGAGCTGGCTCGGNAAGGCCAAGACCGCCACCACCATGGGGGCCGTGGGCGGCTACCTCGTGGCCATGGCCCTGCCCCAGGCATGGGCGCCCACGCTCTGGCTCTACGGGCTCTCGTGGGTCGCCATGGCCGCCGCCGTGGTGCTGACCGTCTGGTCCGGCGCAGACTACCTGGCAAAATGCTGGAAGTACCTGTCGTAGGGGAGGGGGCCGCCATGGCCTTGACATGGGAGCGCGCGCTCACCGACGGGTTCCAGACGGGGGAGGCCCCCACATGGGACGAGGTCTGCGCCCTCGCGGGG